>JASHWB010000370.1 GCA_030044295.1 Candidatus Acidiferrales bacterium | reverse complement strand
GGGAGAAGCAGCACGGGAAAATTCAGCAACCGGCCTGTTACCGCCTGAATCGGGCCGAACATCGCGTTGGTCGACGTATTGCTGCCCGAAAGGGCCACGCCAATCCAACCCAGGATCGGCGCGAGAACGACAAAGAAGGGGCCGATCTTCGAAAAGCCGTAAGCCAACGAATTCGCCATGCCGGTGAAAACGAAAATGTACGCGAGCGCGAAAATGAACAGGGCCACCAGCAGCGCTCCCCACATCTGGTGAAATGTTTTCGCGAAAACCTGCTTCACAATCGAGCGATTCGGCCGCAAGGCGGCCAGAATCACGATCCAGGCTGCGAAAATGGAAGTGCCGCCGGTGAGCGGAGTAAAAGTGAATGCCGACGCGATGGCTTTCTGCGTGACGGACGACCTCGCCGCGATGCTCAGTTTGAATAGGCTGATGCCCGGAAGGCTGGACCACGGGCCGGTCCATGCAACCACGACCGCGACGAGCACGATATAAGGCATCCAGGCCGAGAAGGCATCCCGGGCGGACCAGAGTCTCGTAGGCGCCGCTGAAAGGCTGGTGGGTTGCTCGATCGGAATGCCGCCGAATCCGCGAATGGTCTTCGGCCGCCACAACTTCACGAATACAAAAAGCACCCAGAACGAAACCAGCGCTCCGGTCACGTCCGGCAAATACGGACCGAAGTAGCGCGCCACCGGCCATTGCCCTGCGATGTAGGAAAGCGAGCCGACGATCGCGAGCGGCCAGGCTTCGAGGACTCCGTCCCATCCGCTGACCAGATAGATCAGCACCCATGGAGGCAGGAGCGCCAGGACCGCAACGATGTGCCCGATGGAAGCGGAGAGCGCCATCAGCGGCAGTCCGGTGACGGCCGCGAGCCCGAGAATTGGTGCGCCAAGCGCTCCGAAGGACACCGGAGCATTGTTCGCGAGCGCCGCCACGCGAATGGCCTCGAGATCAAGAATGCCGAGCCCGACGAGGATCGGCACGACCACAGCCCATGGATAACCGAAGCCCACCAGGCCCTCCAGAAGCGCTCCGAACGCCCAGGCAAGCATGATCGTTTGAATGCGAATGTCGGCCGTGGCGTGGTGCACCATCCAGGCTTTGAAGCGGTCGAAGTCGCCGGTCAGTACCAACGTATTGAAAATGACCAGGCCCCAGAAGGTGATCCAATCGATGGCCCAGATCCCGGTAAGCGCTCCGTAGGCGTAAGACCTGAGCGCGGCAGTAAACGGGGCGTGCCACACGAAAACGCCGAGTGGCAGCGTGAGGATGCCGGCGACGATCGTGGCAATCCAAGCTGTGATTCGCATAACGGCCAGCAGGAAGATAAGGATGAAGAGCGGAGCCAAGGCGACCAGCACCGTCAGCCACAGGTGGCCGGTCGGGTTCAGGCTTTGTGCAAACATCAGCGGGCGGAGGACTCGCGGAACATAGGGATGGGTTTGATCACGGTACTCGCAGGCAGCTCGATCTGATTGTCGAGAATTTCGGTGAGTTCACCCTCGCGCTTGTTTTTGACGAGAAAGCTCCAGTCTGTGGTTTGCGCGTAGGCATCTTTTTGCGCGACGGTGAAGATCAGCGTTCCGTTTTTGAATCGGGGACTGATGAGCGGCGCGACGCCGATATCGATATGCGTTCCGTCGACGAGATTGCCTTCCTTATCGGCGGCGATTTCGAAATTGTTTAGTGTGCCTTCGAGCGATCCGCGATTGTCTTCGCGCAGAACAAGAATGGCGAAGACCTTTCCCTGAAACTTTGCTTTCCACGTGCCGACATACGCGCGCAGGTCGGGCCGTGCGTTGGAGTTGCCTTGACGCGCGCGAGCAGCAGGCGCGACGCTCAGCGCGAAAAGAAGGCAAGCGAGCAATCCGGCAAAAGGCGTAATTACCGTCGCGCTGAAAATGCGCGTGGATTTCGCATATGCATGGTCCGATGGAGTTTTCGCCGTCATGATTATGAGCCCGTCGAAGAATAATGCCGGGTACCGAAATTCCACAACGAAATTGCGAGGAACAAAAACACGGCGGCGACCACCGGAACGAAGGGCGCGTATTCGGGAGCCACGGCGCGTCCAAGCATGCGCACGCTGGGGTAAAAGGATGCGAGGCCGAACGGAATGATCCAGCAGAGCACAAACTGCACAGCGCCGTTGTAGATCGAGAGGGGGTAACGGCCGAAGTTGATCACGTTCCAGACCGGCGGGTGGATGCCGACGCGATCTTCGAACCAGAAGGAAACACAAGTGAGCATCAGAAAGACCGCGACGTAAATCACGCTGGCGCATACTTCGAAAAAGAACAGCATCGCGATCTTGCCGAGCGGCCAAACGACATGCAAGTGACGCGACGCCCACCACATGCAGAAAATTCCGGTGGCGATTCCTTGCACCGCTTCGAGGCGAAAGGTTTCAAACAGAATCTGAAACAGCGAAGAAATGGGGCGCAGAAGAATGCGGTCGAATTTGCCCTCGATGATGTAGTCGTTGCCGAAATTATAGAGATTCGACGCGACGATGTTGAAAGCACCGTAAGGAATCAGCGAAAAGCCGTAGAGGAAGAGTTCCTCGGCGAAATTCCACCCGGCCAGCTTGGGCGCTCGCTGAAAAAGAATAATCACGAAGAGCAGCCCGAAAATCGTGGCGGCGAAGGCGGTGATGAGGCTGACGATAAAGTCGCCGCGATAGCCCATCTGCACTTTTGCGTACTGGACGAAGTAGTCGTAGAGCAGGCCGAAGTAGCGAGCGCAATTGCGCGCGAGGGCCGCAGTGCGCGAGACGGGACGCGTGGGCGAAATGGGAGCGGGAGCGGACATTATTTCCTGACGTGCTCCTGAGAGGTGCGAAAATCCGCATCCTTCGCGGAACCCGCGAAGGATGCGGCACCCGGAAAGTCAAAAAGCGAGTCCTTCGTTTCCGGCCATGGCACCGCGAGTGGGTTCAAAATGATGCATGTTTCATCTTCGACCAAGATCAGATTCCTCGGTCGCCTAGAACGGCGGACTCCCTCGGAATGACAAGGATTTCTCATTTAGCCTCCCTGGATGCTGAGACGGCGGAGGGAATGATTCCACCACCAATGCGCCAGGACGAGAAGCGCGATCACCCAGAACCATTCCGCGGCAAGAGCGCGGAGCACTTCAACGTGATTCAGCTTGCCCAGATAGATCTGTAGCGGCGTGTACGCGATATGCTCGAACGGCAGCCAGTTCATGGCCACGGCAATCGGTTTCGGGAAAAAGGACATCGGGAGAAGCAGTCCCGAGAGCAGTTCGATCAGCCACTGCTTGGCGCGCACGAGCGCGAGAATCGATTTCAGCGGAATGGCACACGTGCCGATCAGGAATCCTATGGCGGCCATCAGAAAGAAGCTGCCGAGAGTGGAGAGCAGAAACATCCAGAAATCCCAGCCTGAGGCGGGCGCTTGCATGGGAAAAATGAAAGTGATCACGAGCGCGACCGGGAGCGTCAGAAGGCCGAGACGGAACGCTGATTCACCCATGGCGCGCGAAATCCACATCCACGGGACGGATACGGGCTTGATCAGGTCCATGGCGATCTTACCGTCAATCACCTCGTAGGCCATTTCCTGATCGATGGTATTGGAATAGAACGAGCGGATGATCCATCCCACGCTGACGTAGGTGATCATCTGCGACATGTTGTATCCAGCGATGGATTGGCCGTTGTGGTAGACGGCGCTCCAGATGAAATAGTAGATCGTGACGTTGAGCGAGTAGGTGATGATGCCGGTGAAGTAGCGCAGGCGGAAGGCGAGGATGTTGACGAAGCCGACGCGGCTGAATTCGGCGTAGGGCGCAAGCGCGTCAATTAGAGCGCCCACGAGTACTCCGCGAAGAACCTCTGGGAATCGGGACGGCTCGGTTTCGGCTCAGCGCAGGCAGGCGCGAAATATACGCGCAAGGCTGACGAGACGTGTCTCGGGTAGGAGCATGCCCG
>JASHWB010000369.1 GCA_030044295.1 Candidatus Acidiferrales bacterium | reverse complement strand
AGGATCGGAGGTAAAGCGGGGAGAGTTGATCGCAGAGCTTGATCCGCAAGAACTGCAAGCAAGTCTGGCGTCCGCGCAGGCCAACGTGGACAGCTTGAAAGCTCAGGTGCAGGAGGCGGGGCACAACTACGTGTGGACGAAAGACGAAATGGCGGCGTCGGTGCAGCAGGCGCAGGCGACATTGACGTCAACGCGCGCGCAGCTTGCCCAGGCCGAGGCGAATCTTTGGCGCGATCAGACGGACTTCGACCGGATGCAGGAGCTTTTCAAGAGCGGTATCGAGTCGGCCCAGGACCGCGATCATGCCGAAGCGACGTTGCGGGCATCGAAGGCGAATGTTAAATCGCTGCAGGATTCGGTGGGAGCGCAAGAGGCGGCGCTGGCGGTGGCGTTAGCGAACGAAAAACAGGTGGACGTGCGGAAGAGCGAGATCGCCACCAGCGAGGCGCAACTGGAGCAGGCCCGCGCCGCAGCGACACAAACCGCGACGCAATTGGGTTACACGAAGATTTACTCCCCGATTGCCGGCATCGTGTCCGTGCGGGTGGCAAAGCAGGGCGAGGTAGTGTCGCAGGGTTCGCCGATCGTGGTGATTGTGGACGTGGACCATTTGTGGGCGCGGGCGGACGTAGAGGAAAGCTACATCGACGACGTGGAGTTTGGGCAGACGCTGAATGTGAGGCTTCCCTCGGGCGATATTTTGAAGGGCGAGGTGTTTTTCAAAGGCGTCGAGAGCGATTTCGCGACACAGCGCGACGTGAGCCGGACGAAGCGGGATATCAAGACGTTTGCGATCAAAGTATCGTTGCCAAAGGACGACGGGCGGCTGTTTACGGGCATGACCGCAACGGTGCTGCTGCCGCCACCACGCAAAAAGAGCTGGTTCGCCCGTTTGTAACCCGTAGAAGGACGCGTATGAACGCAATTGAAGTGGAACACCTAGTAAAGAGGTTTGGCGAACTGGTGGCGGTGAACGACATCAGCTTCACCGTTGCGAGCCAGGAAATCTTTGGATTGCTGGGTCCGAACGGAGCAGGGAAGACCACGCTGATTCGTATGATGACGACGCTTACGCCGCCCACTTCCGGCACAGCGCGAATTGACGGGCACGATATCCGCACGGACGCCGATGGCGTGCGCCACGCGTTGGGGGTAATTCCACAAGCGTTCACGTCCGACCCGGAACTTACGGCCATGGAAAACATGCTGATTCACGCCAAGCTGTACGGCGTTCCGTCGGAAACGCGTGGGCCGTTGATCATCAAGCTGCTTGAATCCGTCGATTTGATGAAATTTAAGGATGCTCTGGTCGGCACTTTTTCCGGAGGCATGCGGCGCCGGCTGGAAATCGCGCGCGGACTGGTACATTCGCCGCGCATTTTGTTTCTGGACGAGCCGACAACGGGCCTCGATCCCGTTTCACGCGCGAATGTGTGGGAAATGATCCGGAATCTGCGCGACAAATCCGAGCTGACGATTTTGCTGACGACGCATTACATGGATGAAGCGGATAAGCTCTGCGACCGGATCGCGATCGTGGATCACGGAAAACTGGCGGCGCTCGATACGCCTTCGAGGCTAAAAGATAGCACGCCGGGCACGGACGTGGTTGAGGCGGAGTTCGGCAACGCTCCGCCGGACTGGCACGAGCAGCTGAAAACATTGGCAGCGGTGAAAGCTGTCACCGAGCACGATCACGTTTCGCACCTTGCGTCGCTTGATGGGCCGGCTACCGTAGCGGCTCTGATGGATTTGGCGCGAGCCGAGCACGTCACCGTCCGGAAAGTGTCGGTGCAGAGCACAACGCTAGACGATGTGTTTCTGCATTTCACGGGCAGTGATTTGCGCGACGCGACGCACACGGCAACGTATGACGTCAGCCGGTTCTACAAATAGAGGTCGCGTGCAGAAGGTGATCTGGCCAGAGAGGTATTTGGAATCGTGAACTTCGAACGAGTGTGGGCATTGGTTGAGCGGGACATGCGCAAGTTTTTCCGCTCGCCCGCGCTGATGGTCAGCTCGCTCCTGTTTCCTCTGGTGCAGCTGATCGTGCTGGGTTATGCGTTCGGCGGCAAGATCAAGGGTGCGAAGGTCGCATTTGTGGACCAGGACCACTCGGTTCTATCGCGGCAGGTACGGGAGATGTTCGACGGCGTCGCCACAGGTCCGGCCACGTTCCGAGTGGTCGATTACGATTCCCAAGCTCAGGCGGTGGACGACTTGCGGGCGGGATTTGTGCGCGGCGTGGTCGAGCTACCTCAACACTTTTCGCAGAAGTTCTACGATCACGACCGGCCTGAGATCGCGTTCAGCGAGGACAATACCGACCAAGTGATGGCCAGTGCACTGGAAGGAGAGCTTCAGGACATCGTGACGGCCTTGAACGCGCCGGCCACGGAGCCGCGGCTCGACGGACAAGTGGAGCTCGACGTGGTGGAAGTGTATCCCTACATCGAGTACGCGAAATACTTGCTGGCGGGTTCAACGGCGATGGCCATTTTTATTGTAGCCATGATTGGCGGGGGGATCACGTTTATCGACGACAAGTCGCGCGGTTTACACGAAGGCTATTTGCTTACGCCGATCAAGAAATCGGAACTGGTAACCGGCTTGATCGGAGCGGGCGCGCTGAAAGGCTTGATGGCCGGCATGTCGATCGTAATTATCGGTGGAATGATCGTGGGCATTCCGGGGTTATGGGACCCAGTGCGGATACTCTACTTGAGCTTGGTGACGCTCGTTGCCTCCATCGCGATGATCAGCCTGATGTTTGTGGCCATGGTGCGCGTGAGCGATCCTCTGGTGCCGCGGGCGGTCTTCGGCGTGCTGAATATGTTGCTTTTTTTTCCGTCGGGCGCGATCTCGCCGATCGAAGGATTCCCGAAGTGGCTGCGGTGGATGTCCGTCGTCGATCCGTTTACCTATACGGTTCACGCGCTGCGGAATCTAACAGTGAAGAATACCGGGATTGAAGGGATTTATATGGACGTGCTACTGTTAGCTGGATTCTCGGCGCTGATGATCGGAATCAGCATCGGGCTATTCAAACGGCAGATTTAGGCCGAAGGAGTTTTGCGGTTGCTTTTCGACGCCCCGCAGCAAGAACTGCACCCATCCAAGGTTCGGCGTTACATCATTACCGCCGTTGTGGCAGTCATTCTGGCGTTTGTATTCCTCTGGTTCTGGCCCGGCAACTTGCGCTACTACAAGGAAAAAGACACGGTCAGGTTGTTCTTGAATGAAGTGTCCGCGGGAAACATGCAGCGGGCTTATCAGATATGGAAACCATCGGCTTCCTACTCATTCAAGGACTTTTTGGATGATTGGGGACCGAACGGCTACTACGGCCCGGTGCGCAGTTATCATGTCGAGCGCGAGGTGCGGCGCGGTGGCGGCTCGAATGGGCTTGATGTGATCGTCGAGGTCAGCCCCGACAAACCGTTTCCTTTTGATGGCAGCGCCGCGGAGCAGAACAAAACAAAGGAAATCGATCTGTTCGTTAGGTTTAGCGACAAGTCGCTCAGCTTCCCGCCACCGGCGCTATGAGCACCTGCAGGTCTTCGGTTCACGGTTGGAGAATTTGTTCCGTCAACTCTGAGAGGCAGGACTGGGCTCTTCGTGCTCAACTCGAGACTCATCGATAAGCATCACGGGAATGTCGCCGCGTATCGGATAGATGCGTCGGCACGTTTCGCACTTTAGACCGTCTCCGGGCGGCGTCAGCTTCACCGGCGTCTTGCACAGTGGACAAACGAGAATATCGAGAAGTTCCTTCGAAATTGCCATCTTCCAATCTCCGGTCGCCACTACAGGTTATGATGCAAAAACGCCCCAGCTGTTCCTAGCGATTGTATCAGTCAAGCTGCGTAACGGTGAGCGTTAACCGGCCACGCCATTCGCCATCCTTCGATAGCTCGACGGGCCAAACCGCCAGCAATTGCGAGCCCTGATAAATACGCTCGAATCCGTCCTCGGATTCGGAGACGGTGTCGATAGGCGATATCCAGAATTCGCGCGCGCCCTTAGCATGGAGACCGACGCTGGCTCCCTGCCATTCGTCCACCACTCGAATTTCCGTTCCGGGAACCGAAGAAGCCCAGCGCAGAGGAAATCGGCGTCCATCGGATTCGAAATAACGGTCTGGCGTAGACGGCGCGAGAAAGTTGACCACCGTCTCGATCGCCACATTCACTGAGGCCGCGCCGGGTGCGTGGCGGCGCACCGTGGCGTCGCACGCGATCGCAAAGCCCCCGGTGACAGTCTCCAACGAGAAGGATTTGTCGGCGGACCAGTCGCTGCAGCCGGAGCACGCCAGCGTGACGCGCTTCGGAGAAACCTCCGTTGCGCGATATTCGCCCGCGGCCAGAGTGGCGTCCTCTTCTAGGCGCACGGCCGTGCAATCTTCGAACGTTTTATTGCGCGCGAAGAGCAAGAGACGAAATGCATTGCGCGGCCAGCGATCGTAATGCAGCCAGCGTTCTAGACCGTCTTCTTTCGTGCGCATCTGCTCGTGAATCGAGTGCACACCTTCTGTGGGCCCGGCGGGAGGATTGCGCAATTTCGCGTGATAAGCCTCCGGCCGACGCTGCATGGAATTGATTAACGTTACATTGCGCGGGCGGAAGTCGACGGCACTGATCGTAGCTCCGTCATTTGGGTTGATCAGAACGGCGTACTGGTCTGACGTCAGATATATCTCATCGCGGCCATCGCCATCGAAGTCGAGCGTTTCCGCTTCGGCGAATTGGCGGGTGCGGTGCGTAAGTTTGTCTGCGGTAGTTTCCGCAGCTTCCAGCGCCCGCCATGCGGCGGTGCGCAAATGAGGAGAATAGAGTCCGCCGAAAACGCCGTGCCAATAGGAATCATTGCACTGGCCGCGTAGCAGCGACGTTTCAGCGGAGTCGCGCTCGGCATGTATTTTCGACCGCTGGCCGCGGCCTTCCGGAAGGCGGCTCACTTTCCTAGACACGTACAGCATCTTCTTTTGGAGGAGATTCGCTTCAGGGTACTTGCTTAGGAAACCCCGCCAGATGTCGCCGCGTAGGAATGGCAATACGTCCTCGCGCGAAGCGAATTCGCGCAGAAGCTCGTGATACTGCATGCGAGCCGTAGTGGGCAGCGACCATTCGCCCATTTCGTTGTACGAAGCTGCGGGCAGATCGGCGCGGCCAAGTGGTGCGTGCGAGGAAATTGCTTCGCCCGGAGTGCTGAGCGCCAGCCAATCCGAGCTTTGCTCCAGCGCCGTGAAGAAGCGTTCCAGCCATTCGTCGCGATAGCACAGGTCATAAGTTCCCGGCCAGATGCCGAACTTCTCCATGTCGTCGCCCATCGCGGCGAGGCCGCCAGGATGCGCGTTGGCAGCGTGGCGAAGGTATTCGATCGTGTCGCCGACTTCGCGAAAGGGAATGTAGTAGCGAAGTGTTTTTAATCCCGGTAGCATCCGAACGATTTGGCCAAGATCCTCCGAAATGTAGTAGCCGTATAACTGCTCCAAACTGAATCCCGCGCCAACGAAATGGTTGTCGTCCACCAGCGTGTATTCCACTCCGGCAGCCGCGAGCGACGAAGGAAGTTGCGGCTCCCAAACCCGTTCCGCGAGCCACGCGCCACCAGGGCGTGTGCCAAAATTCTTTTCGATGTAATGGGCGAGCCTGGTGATCTGTGCATGGCGGTCTTTGGGCGGGATGGCGACCAGGATCGGCTCGTAAAACCCGCCGCCGA
>JASHWB010000368.1 GCA_030044295.1 Candidatus Acidiferrales bacterium | reverse complement strand
GATTGTCGTTGGAAGTTCGCTTTTGTGCACACGGCGATTTCTACAGGGAGACAGGCATGTCCAAACCGAAGTTGAAGGTTCCGGGGCTAAAGCGCCCTGAACACCATACGCCGATTCGCCGGGCTGAGGCACAGCGCTTCCACCGCTATTGGCGTTGGTGGGCCGCGGCTGGGCTAGCCCTTTCGCTTGCGGCATGGACAGCTGCGCTTGCGCCAACGGCGCGGGCGCAAGGCGAGCAAGGACAGGCTCCAGCGGGCGAGCACGCGGGCGCGACGGCGCAGGGAGATCCGACAGAGCATATGACCGCCGCGGAGATTGATAGCGGCAAACTGAATTTTCAGGGATCCTGCGGCGAATGCCATGGAGTGGATGCGAGCGGAGGCGTGGGCCCGAACCTGCACGGCGTAGTGCAAGAGCATGGGACGCAATTCGTCTTCAACGCAATCCGGTACGGAATTCCCGGAACAGGGATGGCAGCGGTGAGCTCGCTGAATGACAAGCGGGCGTGGCAGGTGGTTGGGTATTTGAAGACGCTATCGGCTGCGCCGGGGTCGATGACGGTGAACGGCGATCCGGCCAAGGGCAAAGAATTGTACGCGTCAAACGGCTGCTCGATGTGCCATGAAATCGACGGCAAGGGCGGCGCGGTGGGACCGGAGCTGACGGGCATTGGGTCGATGCGCTCGCCGAAATATCTGGAGGAAGTGCTGGTCGATCCGGCAAAGAATCCTCCGGCCGATCCGGCAGTGCCGGACCGGCGGATGTGGACCGGGTACGTGCTGACGAAGGTGGTTACGAAGAATGGCAAGACGCTCGTCGGTTCGCGCGTGAACGAAGATACATTCACGATCACGCTGCGGGACATGGCCGGGAACTATCACACGTTTAACAAATCGGATTTGCAGTCGGTTGATAAGGAGCTGGGGAAAAGCTTCATGCCGAGCTTCAGCCGCCTGTCGGAAGCGCAGCGCAATGATCTGGTGGCGTACTTGATGAGTCTGAAGGGGGCGCAATGAGAATTTTCGGACGGATGGCAATCGCGCTGGCGCTGCTGATGATCCCGGCTGCATGCATGGCACAAACGCCGGTGACGTTCCAGGACATCGAACATTCGGCGGCCGCGCCGAATCCCGGAACCTGGCTGACGTATGGAGGCAATCTGGGCGCGCAGCGGTTTTCGGAGCTGAAGCAGGTCGATGCGGACAACGTGAAGTCGCTGAAAGTAGCGTGGGTGTACCAGATGGGCGGGCGTGGAGTGATCGAGTCAGTGCCGCTGGTGAACAACGGAATCATGTATGTGACGGAGCCGCCGAGCACAGTCGTTTCGATCGACGCACGCACAGGCAAGGAGCTGTGGCAATGGACGCCGCAACTTCCTCGCGACATGGTAGTGATCGGCCTCTTCCCCACTAATCGCGGCGTGGCGCTGCTGGGAAACAACGTCTACGTGAACACGATTGATGCGCATCTTGTTTGCCTGGACGCTAAAACCGGGCGCGAGAAGTGGCGCGTGGAGGTCGCCGATAACAAACAGGGATTCGCGGATACCGGTGCTCCGCTCGCGATCGATGGAAAAATCATCGTGGGCGTGGGCGGAGGCGAAGCGGGCGCGCACGGGTTCCTGAGCGCGTACGACGCGAATGACGGAAAGCTGCTTTGGCGTCTGTTTACCGTGCCGCGGAGCGCCGACGAGCCGGGTGCGAACACGTGGGCAAACGGAAGCTGGTCCAACGGCGGCGGCACGACCTGGAATACAGGATCATACGATCCGGCGACGAACACGATTTACTGGGGCACAGGAAATCCAGCGCCGGACTGGAACGGCAAGGGCCGGCTTGGCGACAACCTCTACACCTGCTCGCTGCTGGCGATCGACGCAAACACGGGAAAGATGAAATGGTATTTTCAGTTCTCGCCGCATGAGACGCATGACTGGGATTCTTCCGAGCCGCCGATTTTGTTTGACGCGAAGGTGGATGGGCAGACGCGCCATCTGGTGGCACTGGCGAACCGCAATGCGTTCTATTACGTGCTTGACCGGGAGACGGGAAAATTCATTACCGGCGTGCCGTTTGCGAAAGAGACATGGGCGAACGGCCTGGATAAGAATGGCCGGCCAATCGAAAATCCGAACAATCAGCCGACGCCGGAAGGAAACCTCGTGTATCCCTCGCTTACCGGCGGCGTGAATTGGACGAGCCCTTGCTATTCGCCACTGACCGGACTTTTCTACGTGAACGCACGCGATGCGGGAGCGTGGTACATCCAGGGCGAACCGAAGATGGCGCCCGGCAATTCCGTCGGCGTGGTGGGCGGAGGCGGCGGAGGCGGACGGTTCATGGTGGGCGATCAGGACGTTACGTCGATTCGCGCGCTGGATGCGGTGACCGGCAAACGAGTGTGGAATTTTCAGATGGTCGGCGATTCGTGGACCGGGGTGCTGGCGACGGCCGGCAATCTGGTTTTCTCCGCGGACGCCGAGGGAAATTTCTTCGCGCTGAACGCGACGACCGGCGCGCATCTGTGGCACATCAACCTGGGATCGGCACTGCGGTCGAATCCCATGACGTACGCGGTGGACGGGCATCAATACGTGGCAGATTCCTCGGGTAATTCGCTTTTCGTATTTGATCTGCCGCAACAGTAGCCGGACAACTTCGACGCTGAGCGAATTTAGGAACTTCGCCTGCTCAACCCGGGGCGTGCCGACGGCAGCATGCCGCGTCTAACGGCGCGACCCGCAAACGAACGAAAAAGATCATACGTACTCGCGTTGTGGCGGACGGCGAATTTTCAAATTCGTCGTCCGCTTTTTACTTGAATATGTACAATGCTACGCGGAGGGATACGGATATGACCTCAAAATGCTCCTGGCGGGCAGCCTTGCTGATCGTAGCGTGCGCGATTTTGGCGGCTGCGCCGATTGCCACGGCGCAAATTCCAACTGGACAGGCGCCGCCGCACAAGGCGCATCCGCCAGCGACTCCGGAATCGATCGCGCAAGGTAAGCAAATTTTTGATGGAACGTGCGCCGTATGCCACGGCGTCGACGGCAGCGGCGCGAATGGCCCGAACATTCAGGGCGCGGCGCGGACGATGGGACCAGAAGGTCTCTACAACCGAATCTGGGGCGGCGTGATCGGGTCGGGCATGCCGAATTTTTCCTATCTCGGAGAGGACAAAATCTGGGATGTGGTGGATTACGTGGGCACGCTTGGACAGGAGACTGGCGGCGCTGTTATCGGCGATCCGCAAAAAGGCGAGGAAGTGTACACGTCGAGCGGGTGCTCGTCGTGCCACAGCGTCGACGGAACAGGCGGCGACAGGGGCCCGGACCTTTCGAATATCGGGTCCGAAAGATCCGCGTCGTTCATGCGCGACGAGATTCTAAATCCTGGCGCGAATAAGCCGGATGGAGAGCCCGGGCTATCGTCGCGCTCGGCATACGACGGCTACCGCATGTATCGGGTGACGCTGGCGGACGGAAAGACGGTAACGGGAACGCGCGTGAACGAATCGTCGTTCAGCCTGCAGTTGCGCGATGCGCACGGAAACATCATCTCGGTAGACAAGCTGAAGGCGAAGAGCATCGACGTGCTTGGCGACGAAAGCTTCATGCCGAGCTACAAGGGAAAACTTTCGGACGCACAGGTGGACGATCTGGTGTCGTACCTGGCGACGCTGGAGGTCAAGCAATGAGATCGCGGACGCTCATTTTGCATTGCGCTGTATTACTAGGGCTTGTGCTCGGGTGCCGCGCGACGGCGCGAGCGCAGCAAAGCGTCACGTACGACGAAATCTTGCACGCGGCGCAGCATCCGCAGGATTGGCTGACGTACGGCGGCAATTATTCCTCCTGGAGATACTCCGAGTTAAAGCAGGTGGACACGTCGAATGTGGACCAATTGAAAATGCGCTGGGTGTACCAACTGACCCATCAGGGGATTTTCGAGTCCACGCCGATCGTGGAAGGCGGAATGATGTATGTGACCGAGCCGCCGACCACGGTGACGGCACTCGACGTGCGAACCGGCCGTCCCGTGTGGCAATGGACCGCGCCGCAGCCGCGCCGCCTGTTGACGATCGGCCTCTTCCCTACGAATCGCGGCGTGGCGGTGCTGGGCGATAGCATCTACGTGGCGACGATTGACGCGCATTTGGCGTGTCTCGACGCGAAAACCGGCGCGCTGAAATGGATGGTAGAGATCGGCAATAACGCAGAAGGCGTAGCGATTACGCAGGCGCCGCTCGCGCTCGATGGAAAGATCGTTGTCGGAATGGGCGGAGGCGAAGCGGGACTA
>JASHWB010000367.1 GCA_030044295.1 Candidatus Acidiferrales bacterium | reverse complement strand
GAGGCCAAAGTGCTGGCATCGCTGAACCATCCGAACATCGCGGCGATTTACGGCTTCGAGGATTCGGGCTCGGCACGTGCGCTGGTGATGGAGTTGGTCGAGGGGCCGACGCTGGCGGAGCGAATCAGCGGTGGCGCGGCGACAATTGGAAGCAAACCTGAGGGCGCCGACCTAAAGGTCGCCGCTACACAAGCTAGAGCGATTCCAATCGAGGAGGCGCTGCGGATTGCGCGGCAGATTGCGGACGCTCTTGAATATGCGCACGAACGCGGCATCGTCCATCGGGACCTGAAGCCTGCGAACATCAAAATCTCGCGCGACGATGCAGTGAAGATTCTGGATTTCGGGTTAGCGAAGGCCATCGAAGGCGACCCGTCGTCGATGGACATTGGCAACTCGCCGACGCTGACGCACATGGCCACGCAAGCGGGTGTGCTGCTGGGGACGGCAGCGTACATGTCTCCTGAGCAGGCGAAAGCGAAGCCCGTGGATCGCCGCGCGGACATCTGGGCATTCGGCTGCGTGCTGTACGAGACGCTCACCGGGAACATGGCGTTCACCGGCGAAACGGTCGCCGACACGCTGGCGGCGGTGCTGACCAAAGAGCCGGATTGGTCCCGATTGCCTGCCGCGACTCCGTTGCGGGTGCGCGTGCTGTTGCAGCGGTGCTTGCAAAAAGACCCGAAGCAGCGATTGCGCGACATCGGCGATGCGCGCATCTCGCTGGATGAAACCATTTCGGGCGCGCCGCTCGAAGCGCCAATAGCCAACGAGGTTGGATGGGCGCGAACCAGACAGCGGCAAACAGTTCTCTGGACCATCGCATGCCTGGCGGTCGCGGCAATTGCGGGGATCATTGGTTGGATTCTGAAACCGGGTCCGCTACGGCCTGTTACACGCGCCGTGATCAACCTGCCCCCAGGCCAGCGGCTGGCGGGGTTGGATGGGCAGGCATTGGCCTTTTCGGCGGACGGAAGTGAGCTCGCCTACGTCGCGACGACTCAGGGAAGCGCCTCGACGCAAATCTACCTGAGATCGATGGACAGCATGAACGCAACCCCCGTTTCCGGCACCGAAGGAGGCTCAAACCCGTTCTTTTCCCCCGATGGGCAATGGCTGGGCTTCTTCGCCGGCAAGAAGCTGAAGAAAATCTCGGTGAGTGGCGGACCAGCGCAAAACTTGGCCGACGTTTCGATTCCTTTAGGCGCCAATTGGAGCAGTCAGGGAATGATCGTCTTCGCGGATTTCTTCGCGGGTTTTCTGAAAATACCAGACGTGGGTGGTGCCGCCACACCAGTAACTTCAGGCGACATCAACACCGGCTGGCCAGAATTCTTGCCGAGCGGCAAGGCCATACTTTTCGCTGCTTCGTCCGATACATCGGATTGGACCAATTCACAGGTTGGCGTGCGGCTGCTTACGACGGGTGAGCAACGGGACCTGCTTCCTGGGCAAGCAGGTACGATGCCCCGCTACGCACGCCCGGGCTACCTCATTTTCGCGCAAGCGGGGAATCTAATGGCCGCGCCGTTCGATCCCCTCCGACTCGAAGTTAAGGGCGCCGCGGTGCCGTTAGTGCAGGGCATCCTGCAGTCTTCAACCAGCGGCAGCGCGCAATATGCACTCTCAGCCACAGGATCGCTAGCCTACGTTACGGGAGATATTCAGGGGGAGCAGCGCGAACTTGTGTGGGTCAGCCGCAACGGGACCGAGCAGCCTTTGGCCGCACCTGCGCGCGCTTACTACAACCCGCGGCTTTCGCCCGACGGCCGGCAGTTGGCCGTGAACATCACGGGACAGGAGTCCCAGATCTGGCTTTATGACCTCACGCGAGAGACGCTGACCCGCTTCACATTTGATGGGAGCTCGAATCAATTTCCGGCTTGGACGCCGGATGGCAAGCGGATCGCGTTTCGATCGAACAGGAAAGGGCCGTCGGGGATTTTCTGGAAACTGGCGGATGGTACCGGGGGAGTGGAGCGATTGAGCCCCAGCAACAACGGTGGGGTGGCGGCGCAGACTCCAAACTCCTGGTCACCAGATGGGCAAGCGCTAGCGTTCATGTCACCTGGAACTGTCGGCCAGGACATCTGGATGTTGCGAATGAGCGATCGTAAGGAGCAGCCTTTCGTGGAGACCGAGACCGTCACAGGGGCGCCGGAGTTTTCTCCTGATGGACACTGGCTGGTTTATGTTTCCGACGAATCTGGCCGCCGGGAGGTGTACGTCCAGTCCTATCCCGGCCCGGGCGGCAAATGGCAGATCTCAACCGGAGGCGGCACGGAACCGGTCTGGAACCCTAACGGGCGCGAGCTGTTCTATCGGAGCGGTGACCAGATGATGGCGGTGGAAATTACCACTCAGCCCGCGTTTGCGGCCAGCAAGCCTCAAATGCTCTTTGAAGGAAACTACGAGACAACCCCGGTGACGTTTCCGAATTACGACGTCTCCCGAGACGGCCAGCGGTTCTTGATGCTCAAACCTATCGAGGAGCAACAGGCGGCGCCGACGCAGATTGACGTGGTGCTGAACTGGACGGAAGAGTTGAAGCGCCTCGTGCCGGCGGGAACAAGGTGATGACTCTCGCGGTTGGCTACAAACTTGGGCCTTACGAAATTCTCGCAGCGATTGGCGCCGGCGGGATG
>JASHWB010000366.1 GCA_030044295.1 Candidatus Acidiferrales bacterium | reverse complement strand
CATTTGCCCGTCGGTGAAAAACTGACGCTCGCGCGCCGCGGCCCTTCGCGCGTGGCCGGAGCGCTCCTTGCGGAGGGCCATCCGCAAGCCATCAAGCTGGCTCTAGACAACGCTTTTCTCACCGAAAGCCAGGTGCTGAGGGTGCTCGCGAAATCTGGTGTGCCCGAACGCGCCGTCGCTGGTATCGCGCAACACCGCAAATGGTCGCGCCTCTACAATGTTCGCGTCGCCCTCGTCCGCAACCCGTCTACGCCTGCTCCGCGCGTGGTCGCCATTCTGCCTGACCTTACACTCCGGGATTTGAAAGATCTCGTCAGACTCGAATCTCTGCAGCCTCATGTGCGAAGATATTTGGACGAAGAACTGCGCCGCCGTTCGAAAAGAGCAGGGAATCGCCCGCTCACGTGAACGCCTCGCGGCAGCCGGAGTAAACGAATGGCCAGCAAATCGAAGCGACTCAGTTGGATTATCGCCCTTGGCGCCGCGCTATTCATCGGCATTCTCGCGTATTCGTCTTTTCAGGCGACCCGGAACCAATACGAAGTCTGCATGAGCTTCAACGGCAGTTCCCACTGTGCTTCCGCGTCCGGCACGAGCTACGAGCAGGCGGTCCGCAGCGCGCAGCAAATCGATTGCGAGTTGCTGTCCAACGGTCGCACGCAGAATATGGTCTGCCTCGATCAGCAACCCACCAGCATCCGCCGCATAAACCAGTAATCTCTAAAACATCCATTGCAGCGAACCCGGCCGCCGGTCCTGGTGTCTAATACTTGTCGTGTTTGGTGGCAGTCCGATCGGCGGTCGCCGCCCGATCGATGTCAGTTCCAGGAGGGAAATCGCACGTGCACATGACCCGATGCCTCAACTGTGGGTCTGAGCGTGACGCGGATGTGTGCGACTACTGCGGTCTTAATTCCACGGCCGCGGAATTTTCGCTGCGCAAAAAGCTCCTCAACCGCACGGCGATGTTTCTGCTCGGCGCGATCCTGTTCGTCACCGCCAGCGGGATGTATCCAGCGCTCGATCTTGATGAGATGCTGATCTTTGGCGGCGTCCTCTTCTTCGCCGTCCTCGCGCTAGCCATCCTCGTCGAGCGCCGTGCGGTTCGCCACACGGAAACGGAGGCGCTTAAGCGCATCTACTACGGGCTAATCCCGGTGCCTTGGATTCTCGGCGCGTTGCTGATGGCCAACGGCGCGCTCGACGCATCATCTCCGCGCGTAGAGCTTACACGGGTGGTCAGCAAGTTCTCGATGCGCGGTCCGGTGCCCAGCCGCAGGCTGATCGTCCGCTCCTGGCGCGACGGCCACTTAGTCGAGCGCCTTCCCGTCAGCCTCGCGGACTTCGATAACTTCAATCGCGGCGACCCCGTCGAAGTCGAAATCAAAGATGGCCTTGCCGATATCCCCTGGGTCGAAGGCGTGCACCACCCCGATTGACGCTATTGGTCCCAGCAGAGCCACATACCAGACCGCGCTAATTGTGCGCGCTCGCGCGGAGCACGTCCTGCCAGTTCAGCACAACGTTGAATGGCGCCTGACCACCTTCCTGAATCGGTACCGAAAATAGAAATCTCTTCCCATCCACGGTGTAGTCGCCCACATTTCCGGCGGGATTTCCCGTCTGCTGCGGCGCTTGAAAGAGGAGCGTAGGCGTTCCGGCCTGAAAAGTAGGGCTGGTCGTGACGTCAACCTCCATCACTTTCCAGTCGAGCGTCAGGTAATACAATCTCTTCCCGTCCGCGCTCCAGCGCGGCTCCTGCCCGCCGTCGGAAGATACCTGCCATTTCACTCCACCGCCGGCCGCATCGGCGGCGCCTGCATCAGCCGAAAACGGACGAACGTAAACCTCAAATCGCCCGCTTTCGCTCGACGCATACGCTACCCAATGCCCGTCCGGGGAAAAGTGGCCATCCAGCTCGGGGGAACTCGTCTGCAGAAACGCAAAGGGCTTCCGATCGCCTTGGAGCGGCAGCGCCCAGATGTTCCAATTCGTTTTTGGAGCGAACATGTTGTAAAGCAAAAAACGTCCATCGCGGGATACGTCCGTGGGGTCTCCGATGTTGCTCAATTTCAGCACTTGCTCCATGCTGGTCGCGCCGTTGGCCGCTTTCTGATAAAGCCCGCTGCCTAAGACGCCGATGACGATGCGCTTCCCATCCGGGAACCAGGTTGCAGCGCCACTGCTAGAACCGAATGTAAACCGCGTGCTCGTGCCTCGCGAAAAATCGAGCAGCCAGAGGTCGTTGCCGTTTTGATCGTTGAACCGGCTAACCACCGCTTCAGTCCCATCCGGAGAAAGCGCTGGGGGAAGGTAATCGACTGGATCGCCCACCGTGCTTAGAACTTTGCCCTGCGGATCGAACCACGTCAGCCGGTAGAGCCCTCCGGCGCCACCCCGGTACACCAGGGCGCCCGTAGCCGACGCCGAAAAAAATCCGACAATATTGCTGAAGCTGCCGACCCGCTGCGCCACGGGAATTGCTTGATTGGTGAGTTTCAGTTGCCGCGCATCGAATGGCTGCGCCATCAACGTGCCGTCGTTTGTCAGGAAAAGCAGCTGCCCAATGTTCGGCTCGGTCGAAGAAGGCACGTACTCCGCGTCGTAGCTGGTCGCCAGCAGGCGTTTTGGATCCTGCTTGCCAGGCGTGGCATCCAGCGAGCCGACATAAATCCCGTCGTTGGCGAGATTTGTGGAGACGCGTAGATAAATAAAATGCCGTCCGTCGGGAAGAAATAACGGGAACATATGGGCTACCTCTCCGCGCGATGTGTCGAGGACCGTCACCGGAACGGGAGTCCCGCCATCTGTGGAAACCTTCATCACGCCGCCATCAGGTTGTCCAAAAATAATTGAGCTATTGCGGTTCCAGGAACCGCCCCCGACTGCCGTACTTGCCGGCGTGTCGCACAAGGTCTCCACCGTACCGCTGGACACATCGATCGCCTTCAGCTTACTGCCGCTGGAGAACGCGATGCGCCGTCCGTCTGGAGACCAGAACAGGATAGGAGCGAAGCCGCCGGGCCCTACGCCGCCGCCCAAGGAACGAGCTTCGAGCGAATCCAAAGGCCGAACGTAAAGATTTAGAGCGCCATCGGCTCCCGTTGCGAAGAAGGCTAACTGCTGCCCATCGGGCGATAACGCGAATGAGCCATCGGTCGACAAGGTCAGCTTCTGCGGCACCGGAATCTCAAAACGCACTAACTGACCCTGATTGTTGGTGACGCCCACACGCCATGGCCCCCACGCAAAAATCGCCGCCGCAATCGCAGCCGCCCCGAATAGCGCCCACGGCAACCCGCGGAGCCAAAAGGGCGCTCGGCTGTGCACAGCGGTCGTAGCGATCGGCTCCTGCGCGCCGGAAAGAGTTTCGTCAATGGCGATGCGGGCTTCGCCGATATCACGCAATCGCTGCTTCGGGTCTTTCTGCAAGCAGCGCTGCAAAAGCGCGCGAATTCGTGCCGGTGTGCTCGACGGCAACAGCGACCAATCCGGCTCCTCCTTGATAACCGAAGCTAGCGTGTCGCTGATCGTTTCGCCGTGAAAAGTCATGTTCCCGGTGAGCATCTCGTACAGGACGCAGCCGAAGGCCCATATGTCCGCGCGGCGATCCACTGGCTTCGCTTTCGCTTGCTCCGGAGACATATACGCAGCCGTCCCCAGCAGCACGCCCGCTTGCGTCGCCATGTGCGTCAGCGTCGGCGAATTCGACATGTCCATCGACGACGGGTCGCCTTCGATGGCCTTCGCTAGCCCGAAATCCAGAATCTTCACCGCATCTTCGCGCGAGATTTTGATGTTCGCGGGCTTCAGGTCGCGATGAACGATGCCGCGCTCATGCGCATACTCCAGCGCGTCGGCAATCTGCCGCGCAATCCGCAGCGCCTCCTCGATTGGAATCGCCCTAGCTTGTGTAGCGGCGACCTTTAGGTCGGCGCCCTCAGGTTTGCTTCCAATTGTCGCCGCGCCACCGCTGATTCGCTCCGCCAGCGTCGGCCCCTCGACCAACTCCATCACCAGCGCACGTGCCGAGCCCGAATCCTCGAAGCCGTAAATCGCCGCGATGTTCGGATGGTTCAGCGATGCCAGCACTTTGGCCTC
>JASHWB010000365.1 GCA_030044295.1 Candidatus Acidiferrales bacterium | reverse complement strand
CAGGCGGAAGGCGAGGATGTTGACGAAGCCGACGCGGCTGAATTCGGCGTAGGGCGCAAGCGCGTCAATTAGAGCGCCCACGAGTACTCCGCGAAGAACCTCTGGGAATCGGGACGGCTCGGTTTCGGCTCAGCGCAGGCAGGCGCGAAATATACGCGCAAGGCTGACGAGACGTGTCTCGGGTAGGAGCATGCCCGACCTTTTATTTTCAACGTGTTACGCGAGTTTCTACTCATTCGGTGTCTCGGGTAGATGGCGCTTTTTTCCGGAAGACCAGGCCGGAGGTTAGAGGCTGGCGCGGAAAATTGCGCGAGAGAAGATGCACCGGGACGTTCCGCCCTTGAAAATGGGCCCGTATTTGTTTTCAGTGACTTACACGTGCCGAAGGTCGATTGAGCGTTCCGCCCTAAAGTGATGCTCGAGCGGGAAGAAAAGGCGAATACTTGCGCGACTCCGAGTTGCGGACGACGAACGCACGGGCGCGAGATATGCGGCTCGCTACGTTTACTGTGGCCTCGGTCCGATTGGTGCGCGTCTAGCTGCATTTACCTCCGGGGCAAGCAACGCCCCGACCGACGCTAACAGGACTTACCGGCGAATTCTATCAGGTAAATACACTCCGCAAATATGCGGAGCCCCAGTACGGTGGCGGGATCGCGAGCGCGGGGGTTCATCAACAGGAAGGTCGACCTGCTGTGCATGGACCAGATCGCGAACGACCCAGAGGTCCTCACGCGCTGCTCGATTCACGAACTGGTGCGCTAGGCTGGCGCCCGGGAGGTGTCTATCCTTTGGCCAGTGATGCGCGGAGCCTTGTCGCATCAGATGCGGAAGATACACGGCAGTTGCCACGTTGGCGATTTCGGGCACGGCGACCGGACTTCTGGTGCTCGAAAATCCCGCGTGACTCGTAACCTGAGGGACGAGAAATCCCGAAACGCGCCGCGTTTTGGACCGAGCCGATCTAGCCTGATACTCCGCGCGTCAAGGCCCCGTGGATCCTGTCCCCCAAGTCACACAAAGCTGCCGAAAAATAACCGCGCACTTTCTCGCTTAATGCGAAGGCCGCACCACGCCATGAATCGCCTGCGCGCCGAAATGATAGGTTGCGAGCGACGGGCCGGTGGAAAGGTTCGTGAACGTCAAAGTGATGTTAGAAACCTCAAGGTCCGGGCCGCCGCCAAGGCAGACCTGAAGCGGCACTGGCGCTCCGAAGGGAGATCCTCCATTTCCCGTGACAGTGGCCATTCCTTTGACTTCGAAAAGCCAGGTATAGGTAGGGTATGGGGTGATGCCCGTTGGACAGTCGCTCTGGGGCGGGTTGAGGATGAGTGTGGCAGCGTTCATGATGATGTGGTGGGTATGCTGGCGCCGGGCGTCCGAAGTAGTTCCGGAGCCAGCCCCCAAGTCGGACAGCTCCATGGTTAGAGCCGCCGAGAAATCGGCCGTCCCGGTGCGTGGGTGCAGATCAATGGACCAAGGGCCACGAAGCTCCCAGGGACCGGCTGAGGGATTTGTGGAGACGGGGAAGTCGTTGATTACACCGTGGTAGGGGATTGATCCGGGCGTATCGGCGCGAAATTGACCCTGCGCCGATACGCCCCATGCTGCGATCGAACACACCACAACCAAGCAGATTCCGAACCAGACAGATTTGCCTTTCATGAGAGACCCTCCAGAATTTTAGGATCGCGGCCTGCGCCTGCGCCCGCCGGAGCGAACCGTACGATCTGGCAAGAACAGATTTCGGTCCGGCAGCTGGCCGCCTACTCGCTTGCGCAGATTCGGCTGGCTTGCCTCCATGGATCAAACAGCAATGCGCGGAACGGCTCGTTTGCCGTCAAATACCGCCTTTTGCAGCCAGCCCAGTGCGGGGTTAGAATCGGGTTACCTTATCAGCCAATCTCCACGAGGCCCGGGAGAATCCGATGGATGAACTCACTCCTGGTACACAGGTCAAGGACCAAGAGCCCGAATCGCGGCTGGATTCGTGGAAAGAGATCGCGGCGTATCTCGGCCGCGACGTGACCACCGTGCAGCGCTGGGAAAAGCGGGAAGGGATGCCTGTCCACCGACATCTGCACGACAAGCGGGGATCGGTTTATGCGCTGCCGTCGGAGCTGGACGCCTGGCGCCAAGGCCGCAGACCGCGTCCGGATGAGGATAACGGCTCGGGCGCGGGGAATGGAAAGACAGATAAGGCTACCGGCACAACTGACTTAACTCCACAACCCGTCTTCATGGTGCGGCGGGGGTGGATAGCCGTTACCGCAGGTGTTTTGGCCGTAATGGTTGCGATTACATACGGCGTCGCGTTGCGGTCCCACAGAGCGATTGTGGCCGCGCCATCGAAGATCCGGTCTTTGGCCGTGCTGCCCCTGAAAAACATGACCGGCGATCCGGGGCAGGAATATTTGGCTGACGGGTTGACGGATGCGCTGATCGGGCGCCTTGCCGGAATACACGATCTGAAGGTGATTTCGCGCACGTCGGTGATGCGCTTCAAGAACCCGCAAATGACTGTTCCGCAGATTGCGAACACGCTGGGCGTGGATGCGATCGTGGAAGGTTCGGTGATGCGGGAGGGCAATCGCATCCGCGTGACCGCACAGCTGATTCGCGCGTCAACGGACGAGCATTTCTGGTCGGAGACATACGATCGGCAGCTGAGCGACGTATTCAGCCTTGAGAGCGAGCTGGCGCAGACGATCGCGGCGAAGGTGGAGGTTACCGTTACAGGGGCGGAACAGGAGCGGCTGGCGGCATCGCGTCCAGTGGCACCGGATGTTTACGAGAGCTACTCCAGGGGCGAATTCGCGCTGAGCCAGAGCCACAGCCAAGCGGAAATCATGAATAGCATTGCGTATTTCCAGCAGGCGATCGATAAGGACAGCACCTTTGCGCCTGCGTACGTCGGTTTAGCGGACGCGTACAGCAATCTCGGAACGGTGTTCATAGGCGGAGTTGCCGATGAGACGCGGCCGAAAGTGCTAAGGGCTGCGAACAAGGCGCTGCAACTAGATCCGAATCTTGCCGAGGCTCACGTGCAGCTCGCGGATGTGCTGCGCGAAGAGTGGCAGTGGACGGACGCGGAAGCCGAGTACAAGCGCGCTTTGGAGCTGAATCCAAACAGTGCCGCAGCGTATGAAGGGCTTGGACTGTGGCTGGCATGCCATGGGCGTGCGGATGAGGCGATGGCGGCGGCTGAGCGCGGGCGAGAACTCGACCCGCTTGCCGTATCGTTTGAAGATTTGGGATGGACTCTGTTTCAGACGCGTCATTACAAGCAAGGCGTCCGCGAACTGCGTTCGGCGCTGGTGGATCGGCCGGACGATTTCGGCACGCTGATGGACATGGGGTTCGTGCTGATTGCTGACGAGCACCCGGATCAAGCAATTCCCGTGTTGGAAAAAGCCGCTGCGCTTTCTCATCGCAGTCCGGGAGCGCTAGGCGTACTCGCGCGGGCGTACGCACACGCCGGCCGGCGCGACGATGCGATGCGGTTGATCGCGGAGCTGGAATCCCGCCGCCGAAAGGGGTATGTGCCGGCAGGTGCGATGGTGAACGCGTATCTAGGAATTGGCGATAACGAGCGGGCGTTTCAATGGCTCGAAAAGGCCTATCAAGAGCGGTCGAACATGCTGCAGTTCGTGAAGGTGCATCCTTATTTCGATCCGATTCGCAACGACTCTCGCTTTTCCGATTTGGTGCGGCGCGTTGGGCTGAGTTAGCCCAGCCGCATCGGCTTCCGAGCAACCCGCCCATAGATATACCGCCTGCGACTACAAAACCGGAGCCGGAATTCACGATGGGCGCAAGCTCTTGCATCCGCAATCGCGGGCGCCCACGTCGGCAGATGGGGGATTCTTCGGGGCAGGAATCGCCCCTCAGAACGACGGCTGCCAGGCTGCGTTGCGCTACCTCGCGGAGAGTTCGAGGGAGGCTTCGCCGGCGTAGATGCGTTTAATGATTTCCTCGATGGGCTCGTCTTCGATGAGCAGGTCGCGGACATCGACGGCGGAGAGGATCTGGCGGATCAGGTCAGAAGTGGCAACGCGGTGGCGGTCGAAACGAATGCGGAAGGTCATTTCATCGACGCGTTCGAGTTCGAGTCCGTCGCGATCGAACCCGGCGATTTGCGCGGCGTGGGCAATGTCCTTCAGAGCGAACTTCACCTGCTTGGTGCGGAGCAACTGTTCCTTGAGGCGATCGAGGGGACCATCGTAGAGGACGCGGCCGTGGTCGATGATCATGATGCGGCGGCAAAGCTCTTCGATATCGTCGAGATCGTGGGTGGTGAGCAGGACGGTGGTGCGGAAATCGCGATTGACGGCGTGGAGGAAGCGGCGGATGCGGTCTTTGGCTACGACATCGAGGCCGATGGTGGGCTCGTCGAGGAAGAGCAGCGGCGGATTGTGCAGCAGCGCGGCGGCGAGATCGCAGCGCATGCGTTCGCCGAGCGAGAGCTTGCGGACGGGCGTGTAGAGGTAATCGCGGATGTTGAGAACTTCGTTGAAGCGCTCCATGCGGGCGTCGAAATCGCGCTGCGAGACGTCGTAGATGCGGCGAAGGAGCTTAAAGGATTCGACGACGGCGATGTCCCACCAGAGCTGCGTGCGCTGGCCGAACACGACACCGATTGTTTTCACGTACTCGCGGCGCTGGCGATGTGGGACGAAGCCGTTGATGCGAATGTCGCCACTGGTGGGGACCAGGATGCCGGTGAGCATTTTGATGGTGGTGGATTTTCCCGCGCCATTCGGGCCGATGTAGCCGACGGACTCGCCGCGTTCGATGGAGAAGCCGACGCGATCGACGGCGGCGACGGTCTTATAGTCGCGGATGAAAAGATTCTGGATCGAGCCCCACAAGCCTTCGCGGCGCCGGAAGGTGCGGAAATGCTTGCAGAGATCGTGGACGTAGATTAGCGGCTCGCCATTCATAGGATGGTCCACAAAGCGATTCTAGCATCGAGGCCAGGGTGGGCCGAAAAATGCGCGACCGGGAAGGGCCGAGCGGGGTCTGCGAGTTTCGAGCGCGCGGGGACAGTTCGTCGAAATAGCCGGGCGAAACTTCACGAAGCGCAAAAGTCCCACGCTCGAACGGCGAGCATGGGGCACCCTCAACTTCAAAATCGATACCTCGGGCACCCGGCTCAGGACAAAAAGGCTGGGATCGGGGAAGGCATCGGCGTGGATGCTGATTTATCAGCCGACGAAAGACTTGGAGACTGGGAACTTTTTGCAGCGACGGCACCACTTTCCCTTGCCGAAGGCACTCCAAAACAGCAGATAAAGGCCGACGGCGGCCGTAATAAGTCCGAGCGTCCATACGTAATGAAGAAATAGCAGAGGAATCGCACCGATAAGAAAGACGGCTCCGACGATTGCAAGCAACGGACGGCTCTTTTGGTGGAGCTCGCGGCCGCACGCGGGGCACATGTTGGTGACAGAGATCATCACAACGATTCTACAGAGCGAGAGCTTAGCGAGAAAAGCGACTTGGTCTTTCGGACCCGTGCGAAGACGGACTTTACAGCCGTAGGAGCGATCCGTATGCTAGGGAGCAAATCCCGCGAGATGGCTCGTCCGAAGCCAGATTGGGAGGCGACTTGTCAGGTCTATCCATAGGATTGATCGTGGTGGTAGTTGTCGCGCTCGTGATCGTGTTTGTGATCGTCACGTACAACGGGTTGGTGAGTCTGCGCGTGCAGTGCGACAACGCGTGGTCCGATATCGACGTGCAACTGAAGCGGCGCTACGACCTGATTCCGAACCTGGTGGAAACCGTGAAGGGTTATGCGGCACACGAGAAGACGACGCTCGAGGGCGTGGTGCAAGCGCGAAATCAAGCCATGGCGGCGCAAGGTCCGGCGGCGAAAGCGGGCGCGGAAAACATGCTGACCGGCGCGCTGAGGCAGTTGTTCGCGCTGGCGGAGGCGTATCCGCAATTGCGCGCGGTGGAGAGCTTCAATCAACTGCAGCAGACGCTGAATCAGATTGAGGATACGATTCAAAACGCGCGGCGCTACTACAACGCGGTGGTGAGGGACTTCAATACTAAGATTGCGCAATTTCCGGCCAATATCATCGCAGGCATGTTCAACTTCAAGTCACGCGAGTTTTTCGAGATTAGCGCTCCTGCCGAACGCGAAGTTCCCAAGGTACAGTTTGGGGCGGCGCAGTAAGCGGGCCCGGCATGCGGCGCTCGCGGCATTGGCTGGCGGCATCGGTTTTCCTGCTCATCGCGCTGTTGGGTGGAACGCTTCCGGCGGCAGCGCGCGAACTGGTTATCCAGCATTTCGATGAACACGTAACGATCGCGCCGAATGCTTCGATCGATGTGGCGGAAACGATCGAGGCGCAGTTCATCGGCGGGCCATGGCACGGCATCTATCGCACGATTCCAGTCGAATATACGGCTCCTTCGGGGCTGAACTACACGCTGTTCCTGCAACCGCTTTCGGTGACGGACGATAACGGTCAGCCGCTGAAGTATGAAACCAGCCGGCAGGGCCGCTACCTGCGCTTCAAGATTTACGTTCCTAACGCAGATGATTCCACGCGAACGGTTGTGCTGCGGTATCGCGTGCTTGACGCGGTGCGCTTTTTCAGCGATCACGACGAATTGTATTGGAATGTGACCGGCGACCAGTGGGACGCGCCGATCAACGAAGCGTCGGCACAGATGGTGCTGCCTGACGGGACGACGGGAGTGCGCGCGACGGCGTACACGGGCGCGTATGGCTCGATCGAGCAGCAGGCACGGGTGAACGTTCAGAGCAACACGGCGGATATTGAGGCGACCGTGCCGCTTGGATTTCGCGCCGGGCTGACGGCGGTGGTGGGATGGGACAAAGGATTCGTCCATCCACCGAGCGCGGGACAGAAAGCTTGGCTCTTTCTGCGCAGCAACTGGCCGTTTGCGATTCCGATCATCGTATTTTTTGTGATGTTGTGGTTGTGGTGGACGCGCGGACGCGATCCGGAACGCGACGCAATCACGGTGCAATACGATCCACCAGACAAGCTTTCACCCGCCGAGTGTGGGACGCTGGTGGACGACGAAGCGGGTATGCGCGACATTACGGCGACGCTCGTCGATCTGGCGGTGCAGGGCTACATGACCATCGAGCAGAAGCAGAGCGGCGGCGTGATGGGCCTGGGGCGCCACCACGACTACATCTTCCATTTGAAGAAAGCGCAGAACGAGTGGGCCGGGGCGCGACCGCACGAACAAGAGATGCTCGCCGCGATTTTCGAGACGGGCGCGTCGGACGTGCCTCTTGCGGATTTGCAAAACCACTTTTATACGCACGTTTCCGGAATCAAGGACGAGATTTTCGACGCGCTGATGACGGACGGATATTACTTGCATCGTCCGGACGTGGTGCGGCAGGGATACATCGGTGCGGGATTGCTGCTTGGACTTTTGCTGGCGGCCGGTTCAGGGTGGTTTCAGGGTGCAACAGGAGTTGCGTCGTTCACGTGGATCGTGGCGGGAATCGTGACGGCGGCGATTATTTGTGGCATTGGGTGGTTCATGCCGTCGCGGACGCTGACGGGCGCGCGCACGTATGCGAAGGTGCTGGGCTTCGAGCAGTTTCTGGGACGCGTGGAGAAGGACCGCATCGAGCGGCTGGAAAAGACGCCGGAGCTATTCGAGAAATATCTGCCGTACGCGATGGCGCTGCATGTGGAAAAAGGCTGGGTGCAGCAATTTCAGGGAATCGCGATGCAGCCGCCGGCCTGGTTCCAGGGATATTACGGCGCGGGATTCATGCCATATCTGCTGGTCAATGATTTGATGGCCATGTCGTTCGCGGCTGGAAACGTGATGGCTTCGGCGCCGCGCAG
>JASHWB010000364.1 GCA_030044295.1 Candidatus Acidiferrales bacterium | reverse complement strand
AAAGCCCCGCGCCATTTGCGCCCTGATATCGCGAGTTCGTTCCGTCCGTGCTCCAGCCCGTCCACTGCGGACCAGACGCCGGATACCGGAATTCGCCCGTGTTTGCCGGGCAATATGCCGACTGCGGCACCGGAGTTGCTTTTGGCACTCCAGCTGAAAGCCACAAAGTGACGGCGTATCGCTCCTGTGGCGTCAACGTATCGCCAACCGTTTTCATCGGACCGCTTTCCAGCGCCGCCAGCACTTGCGGAATGCTCATGGCTTTCAGCGCGCTCTGCGGAGGCACGCGCGCCGCGCCCGAATCGTGGCAACTCGCGCAGTGCGCCTTATAGACCACTCCTCCGTCCTGCGCCCGCGCCGAAACCGCCGCCAGCAGCACAGCCAAAAGACACACGTATCGCATAGCGCTCCTTCCGAAGCCTCAGATTGAGGAACCCGTTTCCTTAATCGTGATACGCCAGGAACTAAATAAAATTTCGCTTCCGTCCGTTTTCACTCGCGACGCGCGGAGCTCGACGCAAGCCCGGTACGAACGAAAAAACTGCCACGCACACCACGGCGATTGCCAGCATGCTGAAGTACAACAAGAACCAGAAATTCACCGTGTGGACCACGTGCAGTTGGGCCGGAGTCGCGGTCGCATTCCGAACAGTCAGCAGCGGGCCGGCCGTGACCACCAGGGTCAAGATTCCAAGGCCGGCAAGGATCAGCGTTCCCCGAACGACAGCCTCGAAACGCACCCAGTCCGGACGGATGAAGTTGATCGCGGATTGGATCATCCCTGCAAACACCACTAAGACGAATGGCACGTAGACGCGATGCCAGATCGGCTCGACGCGAAACGCGCCCACCGCCGCGCCGAACATCCATATGGGAGAGTGCGTTATCACGCGAAGCCACGCGAGGAATACCGCGCCGGCAACGAACCGGGCGAGCGATTGGAAGCGCGGCACCCGAGGCGTGCCGTCCGGTTCGGCGCGTTCCAATAGACCCGAAAGCCCGGAATCCCGCGGCTTGCACAGATCCCAGCGGTCGGGAAATTTGGAGACATGTCTCTCCACGCCCGAGAAAATTAACGTGACGATGATGAATTCGGCCGCAAGCGTCCAAAAGAGGCTCGATGCTGTGCCGCCCAACGTGACTCGGGCTCCGGCCTCAAACAGCGCCAGGACAATCAGCGCGGTGATGAGCGTGGTGACGCCTAGATTCAACCAAAGCACTTTCGCATAAAACGGAAAGAGCGCCGGCCCGATGATGCGCCGCCCAAGCGTGAGGCTGCGATCGTCCTCTCGATACCGGCCCGCCACCAGCAGGGGATTGCCGACCTGCTTCAGAATCGCGTCCTGCTCAGCCTCGCTGAGCGGCCGGCCGAGTTCTGCCTCCTTGTCCTCGAACTGCGAGCGAATATTTTCGGAGAGCTCTCGAACGATATCGTCGCGCTGCGGCTTCGGCAGATTTTGCCCTACGGCAATTAAATAGCGGTCAAGAAGCTCCATGGCATCACCCCTTCACGATCCCGTCCAGAGACGAATCAATGGCCCGAGTCATGACGGCCACCCAAGAGCCGCATTGACCCGCGCAGTTCATGGATACAGATAATGGACAGCAACACGCACGCGAGCACAGCAGTCCCCGAAATCATTCGGTTCAGAGTTGCGAGCGAGGCAGCATTTCGAGAGGCATTCCAGTGGGTGCCTGCTACCAGAAAGTGGCCTGCACGGTAAACAGAAATAGCCACCGCCAGGCCGGCGATATACAGGGCTACGCGTACGAACCGCCGCCACTCCGCCGAAGCAAAGCGCGTGTAGTTCAGCCAGGGTTGCACGACCGCGAATACTGCTATCAGCCAAAGCGGCAGGCGCATCGCGTACGCAGCGGGCGATAAATCGAAATGGCCACCGCCGCCCCAGATCCAATACAGCGGCGGGTAGAACAACGCCAATGCAAGGAAGACGAGCCCGGCGATCCCGCCGATCACCTGTACCGCTGGCTGCCGTCGCGGAATAGATGGTGGGGTCCATGACGGGACGGGTGAGAGAGAACGCGGATCCCAGTTCTCCCAGAACCGGAACTTGAACTCCAGATACTCCCAGGCGGCAAAGATTACGGTCACGCCAGCGATAACAATCACTGTCCCGAACACGAGTTCGCGCCCAAACCGAAGTAGGAACGAAGCCAGGTTGGATCGGCCGGGGAAGACGTAGCACGCCTTGACCGCGAGGATCGTAAAGATCAGCGCCAGAATGGCGCCAAGCGTGAACCGGTAAACCCGAAGCACCTCGGGACTCAGGCCCCAGAACGGGCGATCGCGGTATCGACCGGCCACGGCCATGGGATGGCCGCTCTGCCTCAGGATGGCGCTCAGTTCCTCGAGGCTCAGCTCCCGCCCCAGTTGCGTGGTCCGATCTTCCACCACCGACTCTAAACTCGATTGGATTTCCGCCGCGATGTCGTCCGCCCTGTCCCGGGCCAGCAGCGCTTTCACGGAGAATACGTATCGATCCAATAGTTCCTGATTCGTCAGTTCCTGCTTCACGCGGATTTCCTTCCCGGAGCCACGCGTGCTCCCAACAACGTCTCAATCGCTCCGTTGATACCTCTCCACTCCTCCACCAAACGCTTCAGCACCATCTGCCCCTCTTCGGAAAGCCGATAGAAACGTTTGTTCCTTTTGTCTTCCATCCGCCATTGGCTGATCAGCAGTTTTTGACTTTCCAACCTGCGCAAAAGCGGGTAAAGGGTATTTTCCTCAATCTGGAGGCCGCTCTCTGAGAGGGCCTTGCCCAGCGCGTATCCGTGGTACTCCGAACGGAGTTTGGCTAATACAGCCAACACCAAGCAGCCGCGCCGCAGTTCCAGCCGCAAGTTCTCGAACTGGGTGTCATCAACCGGCATGTACAATGTTCCACATAGGATGTGACACATACTGTATAATACACAGTAATGGAAGTCAAGAGAATTCGGAGCGCCGGCGTGTCTTAATTGAAGATCGCACCCTGAGCCGCCAGCCGCGTTTGACGAAATTTCGCCCGGTGGCACAGGTGAAAAACGCCTGTCCCTTACCTGTACTCTTGACCAGTAGGCAGAGCCGCGCCCGATTGCTATCGTCAATCTGTGGTCATGTGCGCGGGCGCAAAACTTGTCGAAGGAGCGGCACCTCCCAGCCCAAGGGACAACTCCGCTGCGGGCCGAGCCGTTCTTCCTCTGCTCTCACTTCGCTTTGCGCTTTCTAACTTCCCGTCTTCGCGCTGTACGGCTACCCGAGACACCAATCGAGTAGAATCGCGCCTAAGTCATAGAAAACAAACAGTCGAGTGCTGCGCTACCCGAGACACTCCTCGTCGCCGGAATCTTCACCGCTCAAATTTCAAGCTATCAAGGTTCGTTGGTAGGGGCACCGCACCCTGTGCCCGTTGCCGGGCGGTTGCGTCGAAGCACTACCGAACTTGCGCCGCCTCTGCCTTTCACCACTCACTACTCACCACTCACCACTCACTTGACAAAGGGCGGAACACCCAATCAACCTTGCACCAGCGTAACCTGCTAAAAACACAGCCACATGCAAATCAAAGGGCGGAACATCCCGGTGCATCTTCCCATCCCCGATTTTGCACTCTAGCTTCTAACCTCCAACCTCTTGCCTTTGGAATGCGGAACGTTCCCGTTCATTTTCAATTCGCGGTCTACGCCAATTCTCCGCAGCGTATCTGCGCAGCAAATTCTCCTTACATTCCTCGTCCACATGCCCCAAAATCAGCGGTGATCCCCTTGTCAAAATCGCTCACGAAGCCGCGCACGGCGAAATCCAAGCCTCAGCTCTCGCACTACGACGAGTCCGGCCGCGTCCGCATGGTGGACGTCACCGCCAAGCAGCCAACCACCCGCACGGCCATCGCCCACGCCTTCGTCCGTATGCAGCGCGCAACCGTGGCCAGTTTGCGCAGGCTAAAAAATCCCAAGGGCAATCCGCTCGAAATCGCGCGCATTGCCGGAATCACCGCCGCCAAGCGCACGTCCGAGCTGATTCCTCTTTGTCACCCCCTCGCGCTGACGCACGTGGATGTGCGAGCGAGCCTATGCCAGAATGGAGTTGAAATCACCTCGGAAGCTACGGCTACCGGACCTACCGGCGTGGAAATGGAAGCGCTTGTCGGCGCCTCCGTTGCTGCGCTGACGATCTATGATATGTGCAAGGCCCTGGAACGCGGCATGCAAATCACCGAAGTCCACCTCGTGAAGAAATCCGGCGGGCGCAGCGGGACGTACCTGCGCCGCGACGCGTCACCGCGAAAGAGCGCGCGCCAATGACTCCGGCAAAAGACGTCCGCGTTCTGGTGGTCGACGATAATGCTTTGATCCTTGATCTCGTGATGAAAGGTCTCGCCCCGCATTGCGACGTTCACGCCGCCGCCGACGGCGCGGACGCCCTGTTGCAAATCGTCGATGCACCCCCTGACCTGATCGTCTGTGATTACCGCATGCCCGGCCTCGACGGCCGCCAGCTCTACGACAAAATTCGCGCCCGCCAGCAAACTCGCCTGATTCCGTTTATTTTTCTCGCCAGCCGCGGAGACGTCGAAGAGAAACTTCGACCGCTCGTCGAGGGCGTCGAAGAATTCGTCACCAAGCCGTTTTTCCTGAAGGATCTGGTCCGGCGCACAAAGAAAGTGATCGACCGCCTCCACCTCGAAAAATTGCAGAACCGTGCCGTTCGCCCCGGCGTTATTCAGGGCCGTCTCGAAGAGATGAGCATCATGGATCTCATGCAATCCCTCGAAATGGGACAAAAATCCTGCCGCCTCACCGTGCGCCACGAAGACGATGTCTGCCACCTCTTCTTTTCTTCCGGCCAATGCGCGGACGCCAAACTCGACGCGAAGGCCGGCGCTACGGAAGGCGAAGATGCCGTGTATCAAGTAGTCCGCTGGCCCGCCGGTGAGTTTGAAATCGACTTCAACTCCACTTCCACGCGTTCCACTATTTCCCGCACCACCACCGGACTGCTCATGGAAGCGCTGCGCCTGATGGACGAAGGCCAGCGCGACAACGCGACGGAAAACGTCGAGACGGCAGGATAGCGCTCGATGCGCGTTTCGGTGCTCACCATCAGCGATTCCGTCGCCGCCGGCAAAAATGTGGATCGCTCCGGCCCGGCGGTCGTCGCGCGGTGCAGGGAACTCGGATGGGAGATCGCCTCGTCCTCCGTTCTCGCCGACGACCGCCCGGCCATCGAACAATATCTCCGCGAAACCGCCGCCTCCCAATCGTCCGACTTGATCCTCACCACCGGCGGTACCGGACTTGGCCCGCGCGATGTCACTCCCGAAGCGACTCTCGCCGTCATCGAGCGGATCGTCCCTGGTTTTTCCGAGCACATGCGCGCCGCTGGAGCGCAGAAGATGCAGCGCGCCCTGCTTTCACGCGGAGTGTGCGGAATTCGCGGCACGTGCATCATCGTCAATCTGCCGGGCAGCCCGAAGGGCGCCGTCGAATCCCTGGATGTGATCGCCGATCTACTGCCCCACTCGATCGACGTTCTCCACGGCGCGCGCCACTGAACGCGTAATGTCCGTGCAGAGCGGTTCCGCGCGCGCCGTATATCTTCGGCATCTTGTTGGAATACGCACACGCGCCAGTGAACGCAAGATGGCGGTGGCCGGCGCCATGCTACGCTGAAAATTCCCGTCCTCCATGCCAAGCGAATACATTCCGATTTTCGTTTTTGCCCTGATCGTAGCGGCGGTTCCGGCGTTGGGGTTCGCTCTGGCCCGCCGCGCACATCGCGCGGGTGCTGCTCCGGCGGACCGGGCGAGTGCCTCGCATCCGCTGGCGTTTGAGGAAACGGAGCGCCGAAGCAACAATTCGCAAATCTTTCTCGTTGGCGTGCTCGTCGTGACTTGCGATGCCGCGATCGTTTTCCTGATCCCCTGGGCTGTACGCGCGGGCGAACTCGGTTTGTTTGGTTTGATCGCGTCGGTTGGCTTTTCGGTTGCGCTAGCCTGCGGATATCTTTGGCTCTATAGAAACCGGGTGCTGGAGCGGTTGTAGGTTTTTCTGCTTATTCTTCAGGGTGACAATGTCGCAGGCGCTCGAAATTCTCAAAGCGATCGCAGTCGGATTTCTCGGAGCCATCGGCGTCGTCGCGTTTCTGCTGGCCGGCGTCATCTGGGTCTCGGTCATGGACCGGCGAATTGCGCAGTCGCTGGGTTCCGAATCCGCGCAGGACGCGATCAATCTGCCGGAGCAGCTGCAGCGTCTGGCGCTCTCGCTCAAAAGTTACATGCGTGGATTGCTCGCGCAGGACGCCGGCCGTTTTCTGCCCTGGCTGGCATCGCTCATCAGCGTGGCCGCCGGCGTGATCGCTTTCGCCTCGCTTTCGTTCGGGCCGGCGGTACATTTGGCCGATTTCAATACCGGGCTGATTTTCATTTTTGGCGCTGGCTTCCTGGCGATTCATGGCGAAGTGCTGGCGCGAGGCTTTTCGGTTCAGAATGCACCGCTGGCCGGCTTGGCGCGCAACGCCATGCGCGTCGCAAGCTTCGAAGCAGGGGCGGCGCTCGCGCTCGTTTCGGGTGTGATCCTCTCCGGATCGATTTCGCTGAAGCAGATCGTGGCAGCGCAACTCGATCAGGGAGCATGGTTTTTCTTCTTGGCGCCGGTCGGTTTTTTGCTGTACCTGGCAAGTTCGATCGCGGGAATCGACACGGTATCGCGCCCATTGGCTCGCACAGCTGTAGAATGCGGCGAAAATCCCGCCGATCGTCCCGGCGCATTCCGATGGCCGTTTGGCTCGCTCGGCGCGACGATCCACTTGCTGATCGGTGCGGGACTTGCGACCACCGTTTTTTGGGGTGGTTGGCTAAGACCCTTTGCCAGTTTTCGCGATCACTTTGCCGGCACGCCCGTGGAATTGCTCGACGCGATGCCGCCGCTGGCGATGGCTGCGACGGCGGTGTATTGCCGCAGGGTCGCATCGAGCGAAAAAGATGCTGTGCGGAAGCAATTGATGAGCATCGCGAGCGCGATTAGCGCGGGCCTCTTCGTTATTCTTGCGGGTGTGCTGTTTGCTCCGCCTGCGGCAATCGCGGCGGTGCATGGCGCATTCTGGTTCTTGGCCAAGATGGCCGTCTACATCTACGGATTCCTTTGGCTGCGCGCTCGCATTCCGCAATTCCGGTTCGGCCGTCCGATTCGCGCGGCGTGGAACTTTCTGATTCCGCTGGCGGCGATTAACGTGGTGGCCGTAGCAGCTGCGCTTGTGACGCGCGAGCGATGGGACTGGAGTCCGGCGCTCTCGACCTTGGTGATGACAGCCATTGCATTAGGCATCGCGATTTGGCTTGCTTTGCACGACATGAGCCAGACCACGGCCTACGGTGTGGAACCGTAATGTTTCTCGATCGATTGCTCTTCGATTTTTTCGCCGCCATTGCCGCCGCTTCCGCGCTGGCGATGGTGACGCGGCGTAATATTCTGCACGCCGCGATTTTGCTGCTCGCTACATTGCTCGCCATCGGCGGAATTTTTCTGCAGTTGCAGGCTGAATACGCATTTGCTGCGCAGTTACTGCTTTTCGCCGGTGGAGTGGTGCTGTTGTTCGTGCTTGTAGTGATGCTGCTCGTGCCGGAATCGCTCCGCCAGGACGCGTCATTCAACTGGAAGAACTACGTAATCTCGGCGCTGGTCCTTGTCGCCCTAATCGAAATACTCGCGCTCGTCTGGGCGCGGCACGAGGGCACGATCTGGCCTTCCGTAGCGGCCCTGCCCCCGAATAATACCGGTGCGATGGGCGACGCGCTCTTTCGCGATGATTTGCTGGCGTTCGAATTCGCGTCGGTTCCGCTGCTGGCCACGATCATCGGAGTCGTTATGCTGGCAAAGCGAAGGACCGAATGATTCCCGTAGAACAGTATCTGGTTTTGGGCCTCGTGCTTTTCCTGATCGGCGCGGGCGGCGCGCTGCTACGCCGCAATCCCGTGATGATTCTAATGTCCATCGAGCTGATGCTGGCGGCGGTGACTGTAAACCTGATCGCCTTTTCGCGGATGTGGGGCGCGGTAAACGGCCAGCTCTTTTCGATTTTTATCATGGCTGACGCAGCCGCGCAGACGGCGCTCGCTCTGGGAATCGTAGTCGCCTGCAAGGGCTGGGCGCGGCCCGCCACGGCAACAAGGAGCGAGCCTGCCGAGATGGCCGATAGCGCCGACTATCGTAACCGCGAGCAGCCCGTCGCCGCGGATGCCGAAGAAGCAGACAGCTACGCCGAGAGGCTGCAACCGTGAGCCCCTTGCCGTGGGCTGCTGTTTTCGCGCACGCGCGCGTGGACTTCTTCTTCGTGCTGCCGGAATCGCTGCTGGTCCTGTTTGCGCTGCTGACGCTGCTGCTTGATTTCATCCTTCGCGACAGCCAGAAAATGTGGAACGCCTTCCCGGCGCTATCGGGCTTGGCCCTCAGCGGTGGCGCGCTGGCGATGTTCGGTTTCTCATCGCAAACCACCTCTGCTTTCGGAAATTCCATCGAGGCAGGGCCGTTCTTCACGTATTTCGGTTTGCTTGCTCTCCTGCTCGCGGCCCTGGTAATTCTGCTTGTTACGCAGCCGGAAATCACACCGGAAGACCGCTCGGCCGAGCGCTACGCGCTCATCCTTCTTGCGACGGCAGGAACCATGCTGCTCGCCTGCGGCAACGACCTCGTGGTGCTGTTCGTGGCTCTCGAAACCGTTTCCTTAGGCGTGTACGCGCTGGCATGCACCGGCGATGCGGACACGGGATCGAGGCAGAGCACGCTGCGGTTTTTGCTTGGCGGCGCATTCAGCACGGCGCTCGTCGCCTACGGATTTTCAATCCTCTACGGGCTCGGTGGCTCCACGAACCTCACCGCAATCGCGGCGCGTCTGGCGGAGCTTTCGCAGCTTTCCACGTCGCAAGGTTTTTTGATCGGGCTGGCGCTCGTGGCGACAGGCGGAGGAATCCTGCTGCGAATCGCGGGCGTGCCGCTGCACTCGCGGATGCCCGACGTTGGCGAACATGCCCCCGCGCCGGTGGCCGGGTTCATCAGTGTTGCGCCGAAGCTGGCGTGTCTGGCGCTGCTGCTGCGGCTGTTTTTCGCGGTTTTTTGGCGGGAACGTTACGATTGCGCGATTCTGATCGCCGCCGCGGCGATCGTGGCGATGGCGATCGGAACCTTCGCCTCGCTGTGGCAAACGAATATCAAAAGGCTGCTGGCGTATTCCGCCCTCGCGCAGGGCGGGTACGTGCTGCTGGCAATCGCCGCGTCGGTGAATCGCGACGGATTCTTCAACGCGAGAGGCTTGGAATCGGCAGGATATTATCTTTTCGCGTTCGTCCTGTTTCAGATC
>JASHWB010000363.1 GCA_030044295.1 Candidatus Acidiferrales bacterium | reverse complement strand
AGATCTGAGCCGATCTGCTGATAGCAGAGGTACGACACGCCAATCAGGAACACTGCGAGGATCGGCACCCATATCGGATATTTCAGGCTGCGCCGGAACCAATCCTCGTAGAACCGAATCACGGGGCCGAACGTCCCCTGCATCAAGTGCTCTTCCTCCGCTTGCAGCATTCGGCTGATTTCCGGATTGCGGCGTTGCAGTTCGTCTTCTGGAACAGCGTCCCGCGATTTCGCTTCCGCCGGAGAATCGGCCGTTTCCGCCTGTGCGTCCGGATTTTCGCCGGAATTCGACGCTCGGTTTCCATTCGCTTTGCCGCGCAGGAGATAAAGGCAAAGCGTCGGCGTCCACGTGAGAGCCAAGGCGAGAGAAGTCAGCAACGCAGCGCCGATCGTGACAGCCATCGCGCGGAAGAAAACTCCGGTGACTCCGGTGATGGCAATCAGAGGGAGAAAAACGACTATGGGAGTAAGCGTGGAACCAACGAGCGCCTTCGACAGTTCCCTCAGCGTAAGCGAAACGGCTTCGAATCTTCCTTCGCCCGCTTCCCGATGCAGCACGACGTTTTCTAGCACTACGATAGCGTCGTCGATGATTAATCCGACGGCCGCAGCCATGCCGCCGAGCGTCATCAAGTTGAAGCTTTCGCCCAGCAAAGCCATCACGATAAACGTGACCAGCAGGCTGATGGGAATTACCATGCCCGCGATGAAGGATGTACCCCAGTCGCGTAGAAAAAAGACCAAGACCGCGGACGCGAGAATCAAGCCGATCACGATTGCGTCGCGCACGCTTTTGATCGATTGGCCGACGATCCATGATTGGTCGTAAAACGTGCTGATGCGAATGCCCGGCGGCAGCGTGACTCTGATCCGCTGCATCTCTGACTTCACGGCCGCGGCCACTTGCATCGTGTTGCTGCCGCGCTGTCGATTGATGTTGACCAGCACCGCCGGTTTGCCATCCGCCGTGACGATGGTGTAGTTCGGCGCAGGGGCAGTTTGGACGGAAGCGACGTTTCCAACATCGATCGGAGTTCCATCCGGCGAATTTTTGATGAACGTGTTGGCGAGGTCTTGGGCGTTTTGTGCCTGACCGGTGATCAGTCCGAGATACAACTGATGATTTTGCGGGAGGAGCCCGGGCGACTGGATGATGTTGGAGCGATCGACGGCATCGAGAATCCCGCTGATGCTGGTGCTCGTGACGCGCAGCTTTGCCGGATCGGGCACGATGTGATACTCCGGCACTTCCCCGCCCTGAATTACGATGGTCGAAACGCCCGGCAATCCCGCAAGCCGCGGCTTGATCGTGTACGTTGCGAGTTCCCAAAGTTGCTGCTGGGAGACCGTGTCCGATGTGAGTCCGTAGCCGAGGATCGGGAAGCTGGTAAATTCCAAGCGCTCGGCGCTTAGTTGCGCGGTTGCTGGCAAACTTGCCTGAACGCGCGCAAGCGCCGCGTTGACGCGCTCCAGCGTCTGAAACATGTCCACTTTCCAACTGAAAAACAAGTCGATTTCCGCCGAGCCGCGACTGGTGGTGGACTGCACGTCCTGAATTCCTTCGACGCCGCTGACGGCTTCCTCGATCGGGCGCGTGATGGTGACGAGCATCTGGTCGATGGGCATGACGCCGTTATCGACGCCCACAATGACTCGAGGAAAATCGGTGGTCGGGAAAACCGCGATGGGAAGGCTGAATCCAAAGTAGGCGCCTACCAGCGCCAACGTGACGATCAAAAAAATGATCGACTTATGCTCGCGCGCGAACCAGAACCTTTCCGACTCCGGCCGCGCGTCGCTGGCCCGATTTGCGCCATTTGCGGTTGAATTCGCCATTGCTGATGAAAGAAGCTAATCGGCTCCGGCAGCCGGAGCGGCGGGCGCAGTGGGGCTCGCGACCTGCACTTTCGTGCCGTCGGGCAAGCCGTATGCGCCCTCCGTCACCACCTGCTGCCCTGCATGTAAGCCGCTGGTGATTTGCACTTCGCCGTCTTCGCGAATGCCCGTCTGCACGTTGGTCTGGTGAGCCATACTATCCGCGCCGATGGTCATCACGGAAGTCGCGCCGTTGTCGCCGGTGAGCACGGCGGCGGCGGGAATCACCAGCGCGTCTTTCACGGTGTGCCCGACCATTTTTACGTTGACCGTGGCCCCTGGGCGAAGCTGCTCGTGCGGGTTCGCCGCTTCGACCCAGACCTGCACCGTTGTGCTATTCGGGTCGAGCGCTGGGCTAACGATCGTCACTTTCGCTGGAATTTCGGGCTGCTGGTTGCCCAGCACGATGGTGGCCGCATCGCCAACGTGCAGCAGCGAAGCCTGCTCGGGAGAAATGTAGGCGCGGCCGACGACGTGCGAAAGGTCCATGATCGTCATCAGTGGCGTCCCAGCCGCGGCCATTTGGCCTTCGTAAAGCGGACGGTCAGTAACGACGCCGGTAATCGGGCTGCGAATCTCGGAGTATTGAAACTGCGCGAGCGCCGCCTCGTACTGTCCCTTGGCGGCGGCCAACTGCCCATCAGCCGTCTGCTCCCCGGCTTTCTGGCCAACTTTCTGCACACCTTGCAGGTGCGCCTCCGCGATTTGGTATTGATTGTTGGCCTGAACGTATGCAACTCGTGCTTCTTCCATCAAATTGCGCGAGATTGCACCGGAGTTGTAGAGCTTTTCGCGGCTTTCGTACACCATGCGCGCCGACTCCATGGCCTGGCGAGTCGCTTTCACGTCCAATTGGGCGCTCTGAATGTCAGCTGGCAAACTCATTTGCGTGCTGGTGGCGTACGCCGCCTGGGCTTGTTCGTAGGCGCCTTTGGCTTGGTTGAGCGCTGCCTGCAAATCCTTGTTTTCAAGCTGGGCCACCAACTGTCCCGCTTTCACGTGGCTGCCGCGGTTCACGTCGAACTTTTGAATAGGCGCACTGATCTTTGGAACGATGGAGGCTTCCTGTTTGGCATACAACACGGCTTCGGCGGAAATAATCTGGCTGATCGTCTTACGCTGCACCGCGGCGGCCTGGACGGACACGGGGGACGTTGCCTCGGGCTTGTGGCCCGAGCACCCTGCTGACGCGAACGTACCGCCGGCTATCAAAAGCAGCGCCGCGGTGCGATTCGAGTAGAATCCCGCCACGCTCAGAAGCTCCCCGTAATCGTTTGCAGGTTCGCCAGCGCGTCGCGATAGCGCGCTTCGCCCGCCGCATAGCTATCGCGAGCGGCCGCGAGCGACGTTCCGGCGTCGAGCACATCCAGCACGGCCGCATCGCCCCCCTGGTATTGCAGCGTGACCAACTGCAGATTCTGCTGCGCCAAGTCCACGGCGTGGCGCAAATTCCCCAGCTGGTCCCAGGCGACTTGCGACTCATCGTAATACGAATGCAGCGAGCTGATGACTCTTCGTTGCGCGAAAAGAACGTCCAGCTTGGCCGTATCGCGCTGCTCTTCGGCCTGGTGCAGCTTGCTGATCCGCGCGCCCCAATCCCAAACCGGAAGATTCATCGAATAGGTCACAAAGTAGCCCAGATTTTGCTGAATCGGCGGCTTCCCATCCGGCCCTTTGATGAGGTCGGTGGTATTCACGCTTTCGAGCGCGAAGTGGTTGGCCTGAATCCCGTAGTCTAGATCGATCGAAAACGATGGCAAGAAATCGCTCCGGGCGGACGCCACGTCCACCCGCGCGGCATGGTAAGACGCCAGCGCGGTGGCGACCTCCGGATTGTGGTCGCTGGCCATCGCCTCAGCTTGCTTGAAACTCGGCAGCACCGGCGGCGTATCCAAGTCGTCCACGACCGTAAAATCTTCGTTGAAAGTCGGGAATAATAGCACAGCCAAATTCAGCCGCGCCTGCGACATGGCCAGCTGCGCGTCGCCCAAATCGCGCTGCGCCTGGCTGGCCTGCAGTTCAAATCGAATCACGCCCTGGTGGGCGAGTTCCCCTCCCTGTTCCAATTGCTGGCTGATCTTCAGGAAGTGCTGCGCGATCGAGAGGCTTTGCTGCGCTGTAGCGTAAGCGCGCTGCGCAACAAGCAGCGCGTAGTAATCTTGCGTAACGGTCACCACCAGGTTGCGCTTCGCCAGCTGCGCGCCAGCATCCGCG
>JASHWB010000362.1 GCA_030044295.1 Candidatus Acidiferrales bacterium | reverse complement strand
GAGGATGATGAGCTCGTCCTGCGCGCCTCCAAGAATCCGCACCTGGCCGAATTGGACCAGTTGACGCTGCGCGTCGGACAAGGGATCACCGGATGGGTGGCGCAACACCGTCGGCCGGTGGCGGTAGCGCAAAACGCGTTCCACGATCCTCGCTTTCAGTTCTTCAACGAACTGCCCGAGGATCGATACGAAGCCTTCTTGTCTGTACCTATCCTTTGCCGGGACAGGCTCATCGGCGTGATCAATCTGCAACATCGTGCTCCTCACTCCTACACCAGGCGCGAGATCCGCCTGATTTCGACGATCGGCTTTCTAGTTGGGGCCGAGATCGAGGGCGTACGCCTGGAAGAAAGGAATTCACAGCTTTCCGAGGAACTTGAGACTCGGAAGATCGTTGAGCGCGCCAAAGGTATCCTGCAGCGCGACCTGCAATTGAGCGAGCAAGATGCGTACTTCAGCCTGCGGCGCCAGAGCCGTCAACTTCGTAAATCGATGAAGGAAATCGCTGAGGGGATTGTAAGAGAAGAGATTGAGCGAAGCCGCAAAAAGAGAAGCGCCTAGTCTCCAACCAAATTTCTCTCTGTCGCGAGGATCTCCCTCGACCTCCAAAACGATAAAACATAAGGCTATTGGGTTCAGGCTGATCGGCTAGCGCCCATTCTCAGCTCGTTCAAGGGCTGCCTCATCTTTCTCGCGCGACGCGGTCGCGGCCACTGCGCCGATTACGAGCAATACAGGTGAGGTAAAACGTGGAGCTTTTCTCAAATGCTCCAGAGTGGTCTGATGGATCTGTTGTTGCGATGACGTGGCACATGAAACCAACAGACACGGAGTCTCGGAGTCCAAGCCTGTCGCGCGGATTCTTGCCGCCAATCCATCATAGTCGGTACCAGGCATATAAATCACGACTGTGGCATCGCTTGAGATGACGTGCTTCCAGTCAGCTGAGGTTTTCTCCGCGCAGCGGTGGTTGCTTAGAAACACTAACTTTGAAGCCAGCCTGCGATCCGTGAGAGAAATCCGAGCGAGCGCAGCAGCGCCGAGCGCTGCAGTCACACCAGGTACGATCTCAAACTCGATCCCTTCCCGGCGCAGCGCTTCCATTTCCTCGCCGGCACGGCCGAAGACGAGGGGATCCCCTCCTTTGAGGCGGACCACCGTTAGGCCCTTGCCTGCAAACGCTGCCATCCGGGAATGAATCTCTTCCTGCGAGGTGGCTCTTCGGCCGCAACGCTTGCCGACATTTTGGATATGTGCCGAGGGGCGCGCCAGGCCGAGGATTTCTGAACTTACTAGCTCATCATGCAGCACGACGTCGGCCTCACGAAGGATTCGGTGTGCCCGCATCGTTAGTAGCTCTGGGTCCCCAGGGCCTGCGCCCACGAGATAGACTTTTCCTTTCATGACTGTGCCAGGCTCTCTGATTTTCTTCAGTTTGCAAGATCGCCGCCGGAGATCTAAGAAGGCGCTGCGGTTCTACCCATGAAACCTAAACCCGCTGAAGGAGCCGCATGACCTCAGCAAATGCGATGCTATCATTCAGATTCGTGGGCTAATTCGTCGAAATACCGATACGAACAATCCGTATTCTCGATTTTGAATTGCGGGCGGAAGGTCGCGACATGGCTCACCCCAAACCTTCGTTCAACTTCAGTTCAATTCAATAGGGTGGTTGCACCGCGTGTGTCCGCGTAAGGACGCGAGATGCGGCACTTGCGTAATTTTACCTGCCGTCTTGCAAAGCAGGTGCTCTCCCAGCTGAGGTACTCTCCCACAGCGTCACAGCCATTTCGCCGGATTCCCAGGGTTGAGCGAACGGCGTGCATTCCGGCCGATGCTTGCGCATCTCTTACCGTGCGATCCGCGGCGAAAAATCTGCACTCCGCGATCGTTTAGTGGCTCACCCGAGCAATCGGCTCCAGACCGCTCCTTAAGCCCACTTATCGATCGACTCGCTTCTTGAGCGCTCCATATTCGCGAGCTGAAAGAACGCATTGGCTTGGCCGCCGCAAACGACGAAATTGATCTGCCTCTCCGACACGAAAAATGGAATTTCCGCGTCGTCCGGCATCTTGTACCACGTTGCGTACGGCTCCCGGCCCTGAAGTCCCAGTGGGTAGAGATGGAAGGGTGCCAGGAACGATTCCTTGAAGTCCTTCACCGTGCGCTTGGTGTTCTTGAACACCCAATCCGCGAGCTTTTGTTTGTTGTCGTAACCTTGCGCCACGAGCCGTTGCGCCACCAGCGGATCGAGTATCGCCAGCGCGCCCGATCCTCCAACCACCGACTGGCACATATAGCTGATCTGCTCGTCGAACATCGCGGGCTCCGCTCCCGCGCCCTTCGCGCCGTGCCCTTGGCGAAGGTCGGGACCCATGAACAGGCTCACCACGTTTTCCTCGGGCTTGAATCCGAATTGAACGTGAAGCGGCTCCCACGGGCTGTTCTTCTCGTCTTCCGCGATCACGCAGTTGTTATAATCCAGCTGATTGCCCTGCGATCCCTGATAGGTATCTCCAAGGATACCAGCGTTGCTGAGGTTCTTGCCCATAAGCGTCCAGGACCGGCCAATCGTCGCATTCGAATGGGCGAACGGACCGAGCGCGCCCAGGCCGTAATTCATGTTCAGCTTGTCGCGGATGGGCCCGTTGATCACGATCGCGCTGCTGCTCGAAGTCGTCGAACCGAAAAGCCCCAGCATGCCGACCGATGCCATCGCCAGCACCACAGGAAAATATTCCGGCTTGCACCCCGCCATCACCGCATTCACGGCGACCTGCCTGACGTTGAAACCCCACCGCGCGGACGTATATCCGACACCCTGTACCGGCGTTCGGAGCACTTCGTCGGGGCTGTGGCTCGTCCCTTTCAGCATCGCTTCCACTTTTTCTTCCGTAGGGATGATGATGGGCATGTAATCGGTCATCCCGTTCGTCATGAACAAGTCCTGTAGATCGTCCGCGGTTGCTGGACCGAACGTCACCGGCCCCGCCGCAATGGCTTGCATCCCTGACCTGCTCTCGTCCGCCGAAAGCGGTCTCGTCAGGTCGTCCACAATCTCTTTCATGATCTGTATTCCTGACGCCGGATCGGGGTTCACCAAATACGCTGCCAGCTCATCGGGAGTCTTCCCGCCCACGGGATGAGGAGTGAACACCTCCCGCAAGTGCGGCATACCATCTCGCGCCGCAGTTAGATTTGAGAGTTCTTTGTATGCTACGGTACACATCGGAATTGCCGGCACGCCCATCTTTTCCATCGTTACGCAGTGACTCACGGTCGCTGGGGCGCAGCCTCCTCAATGCCCAATCGCCATGATCGTCGCGTACGCGTTGGCCTTAATCTCCGACCAGAGCTTTGGGTCGTCCGCTGCGTACACTCCGGCTTTTTTTCTGAAGACCGTCTTGACGCTCGGCATGTTCTGCTGAAACCAAGCCTGTATTTTCAGCAACAGCGTCTCACTGCCGTCAAAATGCGTCGCATCCACTAGATAAATCGTCTTCCCGTCGAGGGAACTGACGCGAGGGGCCATGGCATACAAATGAATCGGCGGGGGAGTTCCCTTGGGGCTCACGGCCGTCAATTTCGGGTCGCTCGCGACGTTGGCGCGAGTCCGTTTCTTCTTTGCGTCCGCTGTTTGCGCATCCAGCAGCAATGCGGGCGACAATCCAAGCAACGACAATAACTTTCGTCGATTCATATCTGACCCCCTGAGCGTTGCGTAAGACTATGAAAGCATACTCCCGAAAACGCCGCGAATTCTAACACATGCCCAGCCAGTTGCAGGCATTCGGTTGCGTGTGCGCACCGCTTCTGGTATACAAACGGCGCGCAATCAGATCACGTGGTCCACGGGGGAATCATGCTCGGAAAGCTTTTGAAGTTTGCCGCTTGTTTTGTGCTTGGCGCGGGGTTTGTCGGCTTCGCCAACTGCAGCCCGGCCGCCGCTCAGGTAGCCGGCGCGAGTCAGGCAAGAAATTGCGACCGCTCCTGCCTGGATGGCTTCGTGAACCAGTTTCTCGATGCTCTTGTGGCGCATGATCCTTCCCGTCTGCCTGTGACCCAATATATGAAGTATACGGAGAACGGCCAGCGCCTCGAGCTTGGCGATGGTTTCTGGCGCACGGCCACTGCCCGCGGTGATTACAAGCTGTACATCGAAGACACGCAGGCCGGCGAGGTCGGCTTCTTCGGAACCATGAAGGAAGCGGGCCAGCCCGTTATTCTGGCGCTGCGCCTGCGAATTTATGAGAACAAAATCTCGGAGGCCGAATCGATCATCGCCCGCGGTGATATGGCCGCGAACGGTGCTAAGGCACTCGAAAAGCTCGGCACACCAGACCCGATTTACCTCCAGGACCTGCCGAGATCCCAGCGCGTTTCGCGCCTCGATCTAATCGATACAGCCAACAAGTATTTCTCCGGCATGCAGCAGGACGACGGCAAAAGTGATTACTCATTCTTCGCAGACGACTGCAACCGCCTCGAGAACGGCATGCAGACCACCAATAGCCCTAATGCGCGTCCAGCGCGCCCCGGCTCATACTCGGCCGCCTGGGGCTGTAGGCAGCAGTTCGCCTCTGGACTGCTGCATTTCGTCAGTCGCATTCGCGACCGCCGCTACGTAGTCGTAGACCAGGAGCGCGGCGATGTGCTCGCCTTCGGCTTCTTCGATCACGAAGCGGGGAACACGCGCACCTTCCAGACGCCTGACGGCAAGACCGTCACCGCTGGCCCGGTTACGCCTTGGACTTGGGAAATCGCCGAGCTCTTCAAAGTGCAGGGTGGCCAGATTCATCGCATCCAGGCCGTTCTCACGCAGGCTCCATACGGCATGATTTCCGGGTGGAGCAGTTGGCAGGACGCGATGTCCGATAAGCCGCAGTGGTAAGCGTCTAGCCCCGGGGAACGTTCGCGCCGTCGAATCAGTGTGAGGTCTTCAAGCCGTTCTGTGCCGCTTTGCGCTTTGGCTTTTGCTGCATCATTTCCACCAGCTCTTGTGCAGCGGCTGTGAGTGGCCGATCCTGCCGGTAAACTAAATAGAGCTTCCGCACCACGCGCATCTGCCGGATGCGCAGTTCGCGCAGATCGCCGCGCTCGATTTCGTGCTCTGCGCACATTCGAGGAACGATGGCGATTCCTCGCTTCGTTTCCACGCACCGCTTGATGCTTTCGATCGTTGGCAGTTCCATGGCCATCTGCAGCGGCACGCGATGGCGCGCGAACATCTGTACCACACGTTGCCGGTACGGCGATTCCACGATGTGCGCCACGAACTGCTCCTGTCCCAGTTCGCCGATGTCCACTTCCTTCATCTTCGCCAGCCGGTGCCCCGGCCACACCACCAGAATCAGTGAATCCCGGTAGAACTCCGCCGCTGCGAGCTCGCGTTCTTCCGGCAAGTACGAAATTACGCCGATATCCAGCTGGTGGTTCAGCACCTCGCGTGGCACGTCGCGAGAAAAGACGCGGTGCACGTGAATCTGGATTCCTGGATGAATCTGCCGGTATTGGTCGAGCGCCGGCAGCAGCGCATGAATCGAGCTCTCGTTCACGCCGATCGAGAGCTGTCCGCGTTCCAGGCCGCGCAATTGCTGCATGCCTTTGCGAATCTCTTCGCGCAGGTTCAGCATGCGGTCCGCGTATTCGGAGAGCAGCAGGCCGGCGTCCGTCAGCATCTTGGCGCCCGATCCGCGCACAAAGAGCGGCTGGCCGACCCAGTCCTCCAGCTTGCGCACGGCGATGCTCACGGCCGGCTGCGTGCGGTAAAGCTTTTCCGCCGCGCGCGAAAAGCTGCGCTCGCGAACTACCGTTTGAAATACCTGCAGGGAAGCCAGATCCATCAGCCCGAATCCTCGTTCGTTAGTATATAAGATCGATTTATTTCGCGTGCAAGAATTATAAATTGGACTCTTGTTGGCTGCCGCGCTTCACTGTATGGTTAGGAAGGAGAGGCTATGGATACCGTGCAGATTTTCGATACCACGCTGCGCGATGGCGAACAATCGCCCGGCTTTTCTATGAATCGCGAGGAAAAGCTGCGGCTCGCCCACCAGATCGAGGAACTCGGAGCCGACATTATCGAGGCCGGCTTCCCCATCGCTTCCCCGGGCGATCTCGAAGCGACGCGCGCGGTAGCGGCCGAAATTAAGGGCTGCCGTGTAGCGGCCCTCGCCCGCGCGGTACAAGCCGACGTAGATGCCGCTTTGAAAGGACTCGAACCCGCCGCCAAGCCTCGCTTGCATCTCTTCCTCGCCACCTCGGATCTGCACCTCAAATACAAGCTGCGCGCGACGCGTGAGGAGGCTTTCGACCGCATCGTCAAAATGATCCGCTTCGGCAAGGCGCATTGCGAGGAAGTCGAGTTTTCCGCCGAAGATGCCAGCCGCACGGACATCGATTTCCTCTGCGAAGTCGTTCTCGCCGCGATCGAAGCCGGTGCGACCATCATCAACTTGCCCGATACTGTCGGCTACTCGACTCCAGCCGAATACGCGGAGATGTTTCGCGCTGTTCGCGCGCGCGTGGGTCATCCGGAAGCAGTGCTGAGCGCGCATTGCCACGACGATCTCGGCCTTGCCGTCGCGAATTCGCTGGCCGCCATCGAAGGCGGCGTGCGCCAGATCGAGTGCACCATCAACGGGATCGGCGAGCGCGCCGGGAACGCCTCGCTCGAAGAGCTGATCGTTGCCCTGCACGTGCGTCAGAATCACTATCAGGTCGAGACGCACATCAATCTCGAAAAGCTCTATCCCGCAAGCCGGCTGCTTTCGCAGATTACCGGCATTGGTGTTCCGCCAAACAAGGCTGTGGTTGGCGCCAATGCTTTCGCGCACGAAGCGGGAATCCATCAGGATGGCATCCTGAAAAACCCGCTTACCTACGAGATCATCGTCCCGGAAAAAGTCGGAGTTCCGGCGCGCAAGCTGGTGCTCGGCAAACATTCCGGCCGCAACGCTTTCCGGGCGCGTTTGGCGGAACTCGGCTACGATACGACGGACTCGGAATTGGCCGAGTGCTATCGCATGGCCATGGCTCAAGCCGACGCGGAAAAAGAAATTCGCGACCGCGATCTGGTCGATATCATTCTGCGTGTGCGGCGCCAGTCGCCGGCACCCGCTGCGGCTGGCTCCGGCACCATCGCGCACTAAGATTCGAGAGATTCGAGCGAGGGAACCTTGCGAAAGAACATCGCCGTACTGCCTGGTGATGGCATCGGTCCTGAAGTAACGCGCGCCGCCGTTGACGTCCTGCAAGACTGCGCGCAGACGTTTGGCCACCTGTTCGATTTCCAGGAATTTCCGTTTGGCGGCATCGCCATTGATAAGTGCTGCGGCAATCCGCTGCCACCCGAAACCCTGGAAGGTTGCCGCGCGTCGGACGCCATTCTGCTCGGCGCTATCGGCGGGCCGAAATGGGAGTCGCTGCCGTTCGGCACGCGCCCTGAGGCCGGATTGCTCGGTCTGCGCAAGGAACTGGGCCTGTACATCAATCTGCGTCCGATTCGTTTGCGTCCTGCGCTGAGCTCGATTTCGCCTCTTCGTCCGGAAAGGCTTCAGGGATGCGATTTTGAAATCGTGCGCGAGCTCGCCGGTGACATTTATTTTGGCGAGCATCACATCAGCGGTAGCGGAAAAGACGCCTCGGCCAGTGATCTTGCCTTCTATTCCGCTGCGGAAGTCGAACGCGTGGCGCGCTACGCCTTCGACCGTGCTGCCGGTCGCAAAAAACATCTCACCAGCGTCGATAAAGCCAACGTGCTGGCGACTTCCACGCTGTGGCGCGACACCGTGAGGGCGCTCGCAGGCGAATATTCTGGCGTGAACGTCGATCACCAATACGTGGACAACGCCTCCATGCAGATCGTTCTGCGCCCCGCCCAGTTCGACGTCATTCTTACCGGCAACATGTTCGGCGATATTTTGAGCGACGAAGCGTCGGCGCTAGCTGGCTCGATCGGATTGATTCCTTCGCTTAGCCGAGGGCGCGTGGACCAACCCGCGTTGTACGAACCGATCCATGGATCCGCGCCTTTTTTAGCGGGCAAGGACGTGGCGTGCCCCCTCGGCGCGATCCTCTCGGCTTCGCTGATGCTGCGTGAATCCTTCGGGCTTGTCGCCGAAGCGCAGTGGATTGAGGATGCCGTCGACCGCGTGCTGGACCGCGGATTCCGTACCGCCGACATCGCCGAGCCGGGCGGCCGCGCCGTCAGTGGATCGGAATTCACGAAGCAGATTCGCGATGAGCTGCGCGCGGCGCCCGCGCGAGCCGGCAGGCGCGGCGCATAGCGGTTTCTCTCCTGCCTCCTACGTCGTGTGCCAAGAAATTTCGATGGAGTCGGACCCATCTGTGCGAGAAGCGACCCTGCGGACTTTTGCACTTCTTAGCGCGGAAGCGAGGTTTTCTTCAGCACCAGGCAATGGGTCAGCATGTCGTGCAGCATCTGCTTCTTCGAAGTAAATCCCCCCATCACGTCGCTTATGCCAATCGTCAGAGTGGAAAGGATGATCATCGCAAAAAAACGTCCGCTGGCCCGCGCGAACGAAATCCTGTTGCCTTGCGCATCGACCACATAAAGCCCCAGAATCCTCTTTCCAATCGACGCCTGCCATGCCGAGCTTTCCAGCAGCGCGAAATAGCACCACTCCAGCATTAGAACCAATAGGTTGATGGCGCGCACTTGGCGGCTCGGGTTGTTAAACATCGCCCACGGATTGTCCAACGGAATTCCTGCACGCGGTACCAGCGGATGTATGATAAGAATCCCGGCCACGATGCCCAGCAGAAAAATATCGATGGCGTATGCGAAAAGGCGCAGCCAAAAGCCCGCATACGGGACCTGACGCGTGGGCCTCTGCGGAGTTGATTGCGGCGTCGCATCAGGTTCGGCTAGGTCGCCAGGCTGTTCGGTGGTGGGTTGGCCGCAACAACTGCAATACGCGGCGTTATCTGAAACTTCGGCTCCGCACCTCCTACACTCCAACTCGGATCCTCCCGGGGGCAATTTCCATTCGTCAGGCTTTTCGCAGGACCAGGCAGTTCGCGATCATGTCGTGCAGTGCCTGTTTTCTTTCCGTCAAGCCGGCCATGATGCAGCTAATCAGGTAATAAAGCCAGCCGAGGTACGGAACGATCGTGATACCGCGGCCCGCCCAATACCGGCCGCTGGTTCGGCCGAAAGTTGTGCGGCGGCCTTCCATATCGGTCACGTACAGGCCGAGCGCTTTCTTTCCGAGTGTAGCCTGCCACGTTGAAGCTTCCATGAGCGACCAATACAGCCATCTTCCGACCACACTAATCAGCGCCAGCGTCAAAATGCGAGGCAAAAACATTACGACCACAGCCATCGGGTTTTCCTGCGCCCGCGCGCTGACCAACATTGGCATCATCCCTGCGAAAAGCAGAAAAAACAGAAACCCGGTGGGGATGTCCAGGATCAGGTTGTCTATGATGTCGGCCACCAGGCGCAGCCAGAAGCCTGCGTATAGGACCGGCACCGCCGCCGCGACCTGCTGCTGCGGGGGCGGAGGCGGCAGAACGCCGACTTGCGTTTGCGTCGTGCCCGCCGCGCCCGTCGAGTTTCCGCACGCACTGCAAAAGGCTACTCCGTCCGATACCGTTGCTCCACATCGCGAACAGTACATGGCGTTCTCCCCTCCTCGTGGCGCTTCCGCGCGAAAGCGCGGCTTTTTAGCGCAGCCTATACTCGAATTTACGCTCCAGAGCCTCTCAAAGTTTCGGCGCGAAATTCTTCCAGGCCCATGCTCCTGCGCAACATGCGGTCCATGATGCGATCCGGCAGCAGGCGTCGCATTCGCAGGGCCATTTTCGCTTCCGGTGTGACGGCATACCGCGCGCGCGGACGCTTTGCTTCGATCACACGCCGGATCACAGCGGCGCAATCCTCCGGCGTGGTGCGCGAATTTTTCATGCTCTTCCCAAACGAGTTGCGAAACGCCTGATAAATCGGCCCGTAGGGACTGCTTGTCGCCGCGTTTGCGTATGCCGACGATAGTTCCATCGAATTGCGGCCGATGTTGGTGGAAATATAACCCGGCTCGATTAGGATCACGTGCACGTTGAAGGGGTAGAGTTCCAAGCGCATCGAATCGCTCACGGCTTCGAGTGCGTGTTTGCTCGCGCAGTATGGTCCCATGATCGGGCTGGAGATCTTTCCGGCCACGGAACTCATGTTGACGACGCGCCCGCACCGCCCCTGCCGCATTCCGGGCAGCACGCGCTGCGTTACTCGCAGCA
>JASHWB010000361.1 GCA_030044295.1 Candidatus Acidiferrales bacterium | reverse complement strand
CAGCTCGCGGTCGGACCGGCTTTTTTTTCCACCATGCAGATTCCGCTCCTCGCGGGGCGCAACTTCAACCTGTCTGATTTCGGGGTTGCCGCCTCCAATGCCAAACCTACGCCTGCCTCCGCGCCAACGCCCGTCATCGTCAACCAGGCCTTTGTTTCTCGATATGTGGGCAAGGACAACCCGATCGGAAAGGAATTTGGCCGGCAGCCCGTCACGTCCGGTGGCCCGGCCTTGCCCGGATATCAGATCGTCGGCGTCGCGCGCGACGCAAAGTACGAAAGTCTTCGAACGGAAGTTCATCCCACAATGTACATTCCCCAGACCGGTTCTGGAGCGACCTTCGAAGTCCGCACCGCCGCTAGTCCTGAGGCAATCCTCCCGGCGATCCGCGAAGCTGTCGCCCAGGTCAACGCCGATTTGCCTCTCTTCCAGGTTGAAACGCAATCGGAGCAGATTGATCGGCTGCTCTCGCAGGAACGCCTGATGGCCTGGTTGTCCACTTTCTTCGGCGTTTTGGCTCTTTCCCTGGCTTGCATTGGCCTGTACGGCTTGCTCGCATACGAAACCACTCGCCGCACGCGCGAAATTGGCATTCGCATGGCTCTCGGCGCCCAGCCAATCGCGATTCTGCGGCTCGTAGTCGGCCAAGGCATCCTACTCGTCGCTGTCGGCTCGATCGTGGGAATCGTTGCCGCATTGGGTCTAACCCGTTACATTTCCTCATTCCTCTTCGGCGTCACGCCAAGGGACGCCTCTACGCTCGCAGCCATAACGCTTCTGCTCGTCGCCGTCGCCCTGTTCGCGTGCTACATCCCCGCCCGCCGCGCCTCGCGCGTCGATCCCATGACCGCCCTCCGCCATGAATAGCTCCGGCGCTGTCATTCTTCTATGAAAACAGGCGCGCGTGTCCAGGGGCATTTGCGACTGGTGCGAATATCTTTATGTAGCGCCGCGCTTCAGCGCGGCAGGGTTTCCAGATTGGGGATGAATTGCCATGCATCGATCTAAGGCCGCCCAATGTCTTCTCAGGCCCGCGCAACGAAATGTGTCATCCCGAACCCGGTCCCGACGAATCGGGTCGGGAACGAGCGTGAGGGATCTGCTGTTGATTTGTATTTTCGGGTGCCGCATCCTTCGCGCCGTTCGAAGGGTGCGCATTTTTCCGTAGTGGGTAAGTTGAGTTCAGCTGATCGTGACACAAGCAGTCGAAATTCAAACTGACTCACGCCGTTCGCGAAGGATGTGGATTTTCGGCTTGCGGTAAGTAGCCGGTCCCTCTCTGCCGAATTCCCAAAACGGGAAATTGGTACTGCCGCCAAATTGAACCTGTACGTGTCCACATTCACATGCTACCGTTGCTTGTTTTTGTTGTTTGCGCCAAATCCGCTGAGCGCAGTCGGCGCAGCTCGAATTGACATCAGCCAAGGTGGAGGAAAGGATGAATTGGACGCGATGAACGTGGCGATGAGCGCGGCCCCGGCCTCCTATACGTGCGAAGAATGCTTCTCCTTTTATTCGCTTTTGACAGCCACTCAAGGGCGGAACACCCAATCAACCTTGCACACACGTAACTCGCTGAAAATAAAGCCGCATGAAAAACAAAGGGCGGAACGTCCCGGTGCATCTTCGTATGCGGAATTTTCCACTCTACCCTCTAGCTTCCAGCCTCTAGCCTCTAGGACGGCGAAACTTCCGGACGCATCTATTTTTTCGCTAGATACCCACTGCGGCGACCAGCGGCCACGCGGCCAGGAAAGCGTACGCCAACTCACGAGTCACCACTCACCAATTACCACTCACCAGTTACCTGCTTCGGTCGCTTTCGGGTCACTCGTTCATCCTGAGCCAAGCCGAAGGGCCACTAGCCACTATCGAAAGGCGCCGGAAAACAGTATCCTGCGCCGATCAATGGGCCGGGATCCTGCAATGATTCAGAGGCGAGGCTTGGCGCGATGAAGATCACCGATGCAAAAGTGATCGTTTGCAGCCCGGGACGGAACTTCGTCACGCTGAAGCTCACCACGGAAGACGGTGCGTATGGGCTGGGCGACGCAACCCTGAACGGCAGGGAATTGGCAGTCGCCACTTATCTGACCGAGCATGTCGTGCCGCTGCTCATCGGCCGGGACGCGCGCCGCATCGAGGACATTTGGCAATATCTCTACAAAGGCGCGTATTGGCGGCGCGGTCCCGTCACCATGGCCGCGATTTCGGCGGTCGACACAGCGCTATGGGACATCAAAGCCAAAACCCTGGGCGTGCCGCTTTATCAGCTTCTCGGCGGCGCTTCGCGGGATTCGGTGCTCGTCTATGGACACGCCAGCGGCGCGGATATCGAAGAGGCCGTGAAAGCGGTCGCGCATTACGTCGATCTCGGCTACAAAGCGATTCGCGCGCAATCTGGCGTGCCTGGGCTTGCAAGCACCTATGGAGTCGGCCGCGGCGGAATGTATTACGAGCCTGCGGAGAAAAATATCCCGCCTGAAAATCTATGGTCCAGCGAACGCTATCTCGATTTCGTACCGCAACTTTTTTCGCGCCTGCGCCGCGAATTCGGCCCCGATCTGCATCTCCTGCACGACGCGCATCACCGGCTAACGCCGATCGAGGCGGCACGCCTTGGAAAGGAGCTCGAACCGTATCACTTGTTCTGGCTCGAGGATCCCTCACCGGCTGAATTACAAGAGCGATTCCGGCTCATCCGCCAGCATACGACCACGCCGATTGCCGTCGGCGAAGTATTCAACAGCGTGTACGATTGCCAGCAATTGATCCAGGAGCAGCTGATTGATTACATCCGCACCACGGTAGTTCACGCCGGCGGAATTTCGCATCTGCGCAAAATAGCAAGCCTTGCAGAAATGTATCAGGTCCGTACCGGATCGCATGGCGCCACCGACCTGAGTCCCGCGTGCATGGCAGCCGCGTTACACTTCGATTTGAGTGTTCACAATTTCGGAATTCAGGAATACATGCGGCACGCGCCGGAAACCGACCGAGTCTTTCCGCACAGCTATACGTTCGACCAGGGCCATATGTATCCTGGCGACTCGCCAGGCTTAGGCGTCGATATCGACGAATCTCTTGCCGCTAAATTTCCGTATCAGCGCGCCTACCTGCCGGTCAATCGGAAGCTTGATGGAACGGTGCATGATTGGTGAAACAGAATCGCTAATGCCGGTGAGGTCGCGAGCCGCGTCTCACCGAGGACGGATTGGTTGGGGATCGCAGCCGTCCGGCATTTCAAGCCCGAGATACTGCCGAGCGTTCTCGAAGCAGATTTTCCGGATGAATTCGCCGAGTAAAGCTTCGTCTTTCGGAAGCTCTCCGTTTTCCATTTCGCGGCCGATCATGTTGCAAAGAACTCGCCGAAAGTACTCGTGGCGTGGAAAAGACATGAATGATCTTGAGTCCGTCGTCATGCCGATGAATCGCGACAGCAGTCCTGTGTTCGAGAGGGCATCGAGCTGCCATTCGATGCCTTGCTTCTGGTCCATAAACCACCATGCGGCTCCGAACTGAACTTTTCCCGCGATTGCACCGTCCTGAAAACTTCCGGCGGCTGCCGCAAACGCATAGTTGTCGGCCGGGTTGGAGTTATAGACGATGACTTTGGGCAACGCGTTTTCCCGGTCGAGCAAATCCAAATACGCGCACAACGACCGAACCTGGCGTGTGTCACCAATATTGTCAAATCCGGTGTTCGCGCCGAGTTCGCGGAAACGGCGCGTATTCACATCCCGGATCGCGCCCAAATGAAGTTGTTTGGTCCAGCTCTTTTCCGCATCCAGACGGCCGAAATAAATCATCAAGTAGGACCGGAATTTCTCCTGGTCTTCTTCCGCGATGGAAGTGCCGCTGCGCACGCGTTCGAAAATGCCTGCGGCGTCTCGGTCGTTACACGGCGCCGCGTAACATCGTTCGAGCCCGTGATCGGAAAGCCTGGCGCCAACCGCGTGAAAGTAATCGTGCCGCGCTTTCAGCGCGTCCAGAAAGTGCTGAAACGTTGCGATGCTCGTATCGCTGGCGGATTCGAGCTGGGAAATCCACGAGCGGAATGCCTCGGGAGAATCGACGCGCAATGCCGCGTCGGGACGAAAGGTGGGATAGACGCGGAATCCGGGTTCTTCCGACGCGAGCGCTCGATGAGCCGAAAGATCGTCGCAGGGATCGTCGCTCGTGCAAATCACGCGGACGTGAAATTTCGACAGGATTCCCCGAGTTGAAAATCCGGAATCGCGCAGAAGCAGGTTGGCTCGATCCCAAATCAACTGCGCGCTGCTTTCATTCAACAGATCGCTGATGCCGAAATATCTTTTCAGTTCTAAGTGAGTCCAATGGTACAGCGGATTGCGCAAGGTGAATGGTACGGTGCGGGCCCAGGCGCGAAGCTTTTCGTACGGCGGCGCGTCGCCCGTGCAGAGCCGCTCGGGGATGCCGTTCGCTCGCATGGCTCGCCACTTGTAGTGGTCGCCTTCGAGCCAAATCTCAAATAGGTTTTGGAATTGGCGATCAGCGGCTATATCCGCCGCAGGCAAATGGGAATGGTAGTCAAGAATCGGCTCGGCTTCCGCATACTCGTGGTACAGCCGCTGCGCTGCCCTCGACTGCAGAAGAAAGTCGTCATCGATGAAGTCCATTCGCCGCTCCCAGGCCTGACCCTGCGGAACCTCCGGGCGAATAAGCCTGTGATCGAACGCGGCGTTTGTCAACTATCCGGTGGTTATTTCACACCGGTGAGGATATCGATCGTAAGCTGATCGAGCCGCTCGTAGGGCAGCCGCTTTTGGGCGATCTGTTCGCGATCGAAAGTGCGGCTCAGCAGAGATGCAGAGTTCTTTTTTGAGAAGCGGCCGATTTCGCCATCCTGGTCCGGATCGGTGGAGACGGCTTCGAGAATAGACTGAATCTCCGCGTCTTCGTTCCAGCGCTGGGCTTTTTCTTTCAAGATCAGATAGGTCCGCATGCAGCCCGTCGCGAAATCCTTCACCCCTTCATAGTCCTCGGTACGATAGGCGTGCGCATCAAAATGCCGCGGGCCATCGTACCCGACATCTTCGAGAAATTTGACCAGCCAAAAGGCTGACTTCAAGTTGGCCGATCCGAACCGGAGGTCTTGATCGTACCGTCCCGGCATTTGGTCGTTCAGGTCAATGTGGAAAAGCTTGCCCGCTTCCCAGGCCTGCGCGACGCCGTGCATGAAATTCAGGCCGGCCATGTGCTCGTGGGCGACCTCCGGGTTCACTCCAACCATTTCCGGATGGTCGAGCGTGGCGATGAAACCGAGGTAATGCCCGGTTGTGGCCATGTAGATATCCGCCCGAGGTTCGTTCGGTTTCGCTTCGAGAGCTAGCTTGAAACCATAGCGGCGGTCGAGGTTGTATTCGCAAAGGTAGTTCACCGCGTCACGCAGACGTTTGATGGCGACGTCAGCGCGGCGGCACGCATCGGTCTCTACTCCCTCTCGACCGCCCCACAGGACGAAGATTTTGGCGCCAAGTTCGGCGCCGATGTCCATTGCGTGCATTGTCTTCTGCAGGGCGTAGGCGCGCACTTCCGGATCATTCGCCGTGAAAGCGCCATCTCGAAAGACCGGATCGAAGAAAAGTGAAACGGTCGCCATGGGCACGACAATTCCGTTCTTTTTGCAACTTGCAGCGAACTCGCGCACGAGCCGATCGCGCTCGGCCGGCGTGGCATCAATTGGCACGAGGTCGTTGTCGTGGAGGTTAACTCCCCACGCGCCCACTTCCGACAACATCGCAACAATCTCTGCGGGCTTAAGCGGAGGTCGCACGAAATCGCCAAACGGGTCGCGCCCGCGGTTTCCGACGGTCCAGAGACCGAATGAAAATTTGTGTTCAGGTTTCGGTGCGTATTGTCCGTCCGCTTTTCTTTTCATTGCTTCTCCTGCCTGCGCGAATGAAAGCGTTTGGTCCTACGACGAGTAGATGGATTTCAGTGCGGGGTATATGCGACGGTAGCGCTCGTACTGCGCGCTCATTAGAGCGACATTGTTCGGATCGGGCGTCACTGTTTCGCTGACGCGCACGACCGATTGGCACGCGGCATCCACCGATGGCCACAGCCCCGCGCCCACGCCCGCCAATATGGCAGCGCCGTACGCCGCGCCTTCTTCCGCGGCGACAGTTTCGACTTCGCGGCCGTACACCTCCGACTGAATACGCCGCCACAAAACAGAGCGCGCGCCTCCGCCACCCAGCCGCACGCGTTCGATTGGTATGCCCATGGCTTCGAGAAGCCGAAACGTATCCTTCAGGCTGAACGCTACTCCCTCTAGAACCGCCCGAATGACGTGCGCGCGTGTGTGCGATGCGGTGAGGCCGACAAGCGCTCCACGAACATCAGGGTCCAGGTGGGGCGTGCGCTCTCCCATGAGGTACGGGGCCCATAGAAGTTGCTCGGAACCTGCAGGAGCTCGACCCGCTTCCTCGGTCATGAGGTGATAAATCTCGGCACTGCCTTTTGTAGATTCTTTAAAGAAGGTGTCGCGCAGCCAGCGGAGCGACAACCCAGCGGCCTGCGTAACTCCCATCACGTGCCAGCGATCGGGTATCGCGTGGCAAAATGTGTGCAGACGACCTTGCGGGTCTGTTACGGGCCGGTCCGTGGACGCAAAAACCACGCCCGATGTACCGATGGTTGCGCTCACCGCGCCCGGTGTGACAATGCCCATGCCCACCGCGCCCGCAGCTTGATCGCCTGCGCCAGCTACAACCGGCGTTCCCTCAGCCAAGCCACTCGCTTCCGCACCGCGTGAATCAACTTGGCCGCATACCGCGGGCGACTCGAACAATTCGGGCAAAATCGACGGGTCGATGCCAGCGGCGGCTAAAACCTCCGCGCTCCAGGTGCGCCGGCTTACATCGAGGAGCAGCGTTCCGGACGCGTCGGCGACATCCGTCGCTGCGTGCCCGGTCAGCTTGAATCGCACGTAATCTTTGGGGAGCATCACGCGGCAGACGCGGCGCCAATTTTCAGGTTCGTGGTCGCGAGTCCATAGGAACTTCGTCAGCGTGAAGTTGGTCAGCGCTGGATTCGCCGTGAGCGCGATCAATCGGTCGCGACCGAGCAGTTTCGTCAGATCGTCGCATTGCTTTTGGGTGCGAACGTCGCACCAGATAAGCGCTGGGCGCACAACCTTGCCATGGCCATCGAGCATGACGGCGCCATGCATTTGGCCTGAGAAGCCGACGCACGAAACCTCATCGGCACGCAATCGGGAATTCCGCAGCGCCTTGCGAATCGCGGCTTGTGCGGCGCGCCACCAATCGTCCGGATGCTGTTCGGCCCACCCGACGCACGGCGACGCGAACGGCTGGTGGTCTTCGGTGGCAGACGCGAGGATTTGACCGCCAGCGTCCAAGATCAAGGCGCGCGTTCCGCCGGTACCAACGTCGATACCCATCACCGCTGCAGTCATCGCTTTAGTCCCGCTGTCTTGCGAGCGCGTCCAGGCCCACGGCAAGCACGAGGATCCCGCCTTTGACGATGTTCTGGACAAAATCCGGAACATCCTTCAGCGACATTCCGTTATCGAGACTGGCCATGAATAAAGCGCCCAAGCATGCTCCCCACACGGTGCCGCGGCCACCCAGCAAACTTGCCCCGCCGATCACGCAGGCTGCGATGGCGTCCAGTTCAAGGAGTGTGCCTGCTTCCGGCCCGGCGCTTCCGACACGCGCCGTGTAAACACACCCCGCAATTCCGGAAAGCAGACCGAGAATGCAGAAGGCCCAAAGGACCTGCCGGCGCACATTGACGCCCGAATATTTGGCCGCTTCCGGATTTCCACCGACCGCATACAACCGCCGGCCGAAGGTGGTATGCGACATCAAGAAGCTGCCTCCAAGGGCAATTCCCGCGAGGATTAGAACCGGGACGGGAATGCCCGCATACGCATTGAGCATGAGCACGAACCCAATGATGACAAGCGCGGGAATGGCGACGCGAAATATAGCGCTCGTGGGAGTCCATACCTCGATTCCCAATCGCCGCTGCACCGACCGGCGGCGCAGAACGTAGCAGACGATCACGGCCAACGCGCCGACCAGCAGCACGATGCCAATCGTGGGACTCGCATAGGACTGGCCCAAGGACATGAACGACGAGGATTCGATCGGGTAGGTGTTTCCTCCGCTGATTCCTTGGGCCGCCCCGCGCCAGGCGAGCAAGCCGCCCAGCGTCACAATGAAGGAGGGAATTCTTGCATACGCCGTGAGGTATCCCTGCAACGCGCCGACCGCGAGCCCGACGCCAAGACCGACGAGCAGCGACGGAAGAAACCCGGCGTGCGCGACCGTTTGCATCATCACCGCGGCCATTCCGGAGAGGCCGATCAGCGATCCGACAGACAAATCAATTTCCGCAGCAACGATCACCATCACCATTCCGACGGAGAGAATGCCGGTGACAGCGGTCTGCCGCATCAGATTGGAAAAATTGCGCGGCTCGAGGAAAATTCCATCCGTGGCGGCAGCAAAGGCGATCCACACGATGGCGATCGCGAGGACCAAGCTGTAGGAACGAATCGCGTCGACGGACAGGAACTTACTCCGCCGCTTATTGACGGGAAGCGCGGAGGCACCGGTGTGCATGGTGCCCGCTTGATTACTCACTTTGATTACTCGTGCGCATGGCGATCCGCCGTCACGCGGCGGTGGCGTTACCTCCAATAGCACAGGTCATGACTGCTTCAGGCGTTGCCCGTTCCCGCAAGAACTCTCCGGCGATACGGCCTTGCCGCAGAACCAGGATTCGATCGCTGAGCCCCAACACTTCCGGCAGTTCGGATGAAACCACCAGGATCGCGGCTCCGGATTGCGCCAAGCGGTCGATGAGCTGATAGATTTCGGCCTTGGCGCCCACATCGATGCCGCGCGTCGGCTCGTCGAAAAACAATACTTTCGCTTCATTCAGCAACCACTTCGCCAGCACGACCTTTTGCTGCGTACCGCCGGAAAGCGTTCGCGCGATCGAAAACAGTGAAGATGCCTTGATGCGAAGGCTTTCGAATAGCGGTTTGCTGGCATGTATTTCCCGCGCCTCATCCGTTACAAACGCTCCGGACACGCGCTGGAGGGCAACGAGCGTCATGTTTGCCAGGACTGTTTCGTCCAGCACCAATCCGGAACGTTTTCGATCTTCGGTGACCAGTCCGATGCCGCGGGCGATCGCGTCCGCGGGATGCCGAATCTGCAGGGGCCGTCCATCGAGCAGAACTTCGCCGCTAAATCCCGTTGGCGAAGCCCCGAACAGCGCCGTCAAGAGCTCTGTCCGCCCAGCTCCCATCAGGCCGGCGATTCCGAGCACTTCTCCTTTGCGAATTGCGAAGCTGACGTCGTGAACCAGCAGACGTTCACGACGGGCGGGATCCGGCACATTAATGTGGCGGGTTTCAAACGCGACGTCGCCCACCCTGCGATTTGTGCGAGGAAAAAGTTGCGACACTTCCCGGCCTACCATTTGGATGATTAGCCGCTGCTCGTTCATCCGCGCAGCGTGCGCGGTGTCGACCGTTTTGCCGTCGCGAAGGACGGTGATCCGATCGCTGATGCCCAGAATCTCTTTCAGCCGGTGCGAAATGTAAATAATGCCGATGTCGCGCTCGCGCAGGCTACCCAGGACGGTGAAAAGGTGCTCGCTTTCCACGTCCGTGAGCGCCGCGGTTGGTTCATCCAGCACCAAAATTCGCGCGTCATGCGAAAGCGCCTTGGCTATTTCGACCATCTGCTGGCGGCCCGTTCCCAGGCTGCCGACGCGCGCGCGTGGATCGATGTCAACGCCCAATTCGCAGAGAAAAGCAGCCGCCTGCGAAAACAGCCGGTCCCAATCGATCACGCCGAAGCGGCTTGGCTCCCTCCCTAAGAAGACGTTTTCACCGACCGTGAGTTCACGTACGAGCGAGAGTTCCTGGAAGACGACGGCTACTCCGGCGCGTTCCGCGTCGCGCACGTTTTGAAACTGCCGCGGCTTTCCATCGATCCAAATCTCGCCGCCATGTTCCGGGTAGACTCCACCCAGAATCTTCATCAGCGTCGATTTGCCGGCGCCGTTTTCCCCCACCAGGGCGTGAATCTCGCCCGCAAACAGCTCAAAGGTCACGCCGTCCAGCGCGCGAACTCCCGGGAAAGTTTTACTGATGCCGCGCATTTCGAGAATGGGATCACGCTTCAATGCGCCATCGTCTCCCATCGAATCGCTACTGAACCGCTTTCGGCCACTGATCTCGCGGAAGGTCCCGGTAAACATCCGCTGCGCGCAAGAAACCGTCCTTGATAACGGTTTGAGGCAAATTCGATTTGTCCACGACAACCGGTTCGAGCAAGTACGACGGCACGTTCTTGAAACCATTATTCACGGTCGCGTTAGACTGCACCGACTCGTGTTTAGCGAGCTCGACCGCGATTTCCGCGGCGCGCGCCGCCAGCAAGCGGATCGGCTTATACACAGTCATCGATTGCGTTCCATCGGCGATGCGCTGGCATGCGGCCAAATCCGCGTCCTGTCCGGAAACAAGCGCTTTGCCGGCAAGCTTCTGCTCCTGGAGCGCCTGCACCACGCCTCCAGCGGTGCTGTCGTTGGACGCAACCACGGCCACCACGTCGTTGTGATTTTGCGTGAGCGCATTTTCGGTGTGAGCCAATGCTTCGCTGGGCAACCAGTCCTTCGACCACTGATCGGCTACGATTTTTATATCGCCGCGGTCGATCGCGGGCTGCAACACCTTCATCTGTCCCTGTCGAAGCAATTGCGCGTTATTATCCGTGGGCGCTCCGCCGATCAGGACGTAGTTGCCCTTGGGCGCGCGATCAAGCAGATACTTTGCCTGCAGTTCGCCGACGCGCACGTTGTCGAACGAAATGTAGAAATCGACGTCGCTGTTTCGGATTAGGCGGTCGTAGGAAAGCACAGGGACGTGTTGCCGTTTGGCGCTTTTGACTATCGATGCAGCGATGTCGCCGTTGTGAGGCACGACAACGAGTACGTCGACGCCGTTCGTTAAGAGATCTTCCGATTGTTGTACCTGTGTTGCGTCGTTGCCATCGGCCGACTGAACCAGTACGTCGGCGCCCAGTTGCTTCGCCCGCGCGACGAAGATGTCGCGGTCGTGTTGCCATCTCTCAAGTTGCAGGGAATCCATCGAGAAGCCAATGAGAATGCGCTTGTGGCCACTTCCGCTACGGCTGTTGCCACAGCCGGCGGCGGCGACGCATGCCGCCAGCATGCCAACGCCCAGCGCCCTTGCCATTGACCTCATCGATCGACTCCCGGAAAACGGCTATCCATTCAACCAGCGTAAAATTGCTTACCGTGTACGTTAACGGTGGTGGTAGAGTACCACGCGAAATGCAGATTGCAATCGCGGACATCCCGGGAGGCGAGCGTGAGATGCGACTTTCGATTCGATAAGCGCGCTTGGCGGCTGGCGTTGCTCCTGGTTGCCTGCACGGCATTTTGCTTTCGCGCTGAGGGGCAAGCTACTCCACCGTACCGCAACCCGAAGTTGCCGGTGGAACAGCGCGTGGCCGATTTGATGTCGCGCATGACGCTTCAGGAAAAAATTGCGCAGCTGGTTGGAACGTGGCAATCGGGCCTACCGGCCGGCTCGCCTGCCCGGTTCGAAGACCGCAACGGGAACTTCGATCCGGCTCTCGCAGCTGTGGCGCTGAAGAATGGCCTGGGTGAGATAACGCGACCGAGTACGAACCGCGGTCCACGGCAGGAGGCGGAATTCACGAACGCGATTCAGAGATGGCTGCGCGAACACACGCGCCTGGGAATTCCAGTGATTTTTCACGAGGAATGCCTGCACGGCGACGTGGCTCCGGGCGGCACTTCGTATCCGCAAGCGATCGCGTTGGCATCCACGTGGGACCCGGCGCTGGTGAAGGAGGTGTTTACAGCGACGGCGGCGGAGGTGCGTGCGCGCGGCGCGGAGCAATGCCTGGCGCCGGTGCTCGATTTGGCGCGCGATCCACGCTGGGGACGCACCGAGGAGACGTATGGAGAGGATCCATATCTCGGGTCGCGCATCGGTGTTGCAGCGATTGAAGGTTTCCAAGGGCAAGGGCCTTCTATCGACAACGAGCACGTGATCGCGACCGCGAAGCATTTCGCGGTTCACAGCCAGCCCGAAGGCGGGACGAACGTCGCGCCCGCGGATTTATCGGAGCGGACCATCCGAGAATACTTTTTCAAGCCGTTCAAGGCCGCGGTCGAGGAGGCGGACGTCGATGCTGTGATGGCCTCTTACAACGAAATTGACGGCATCCCGTCGCACAGCAACACGGAGCTCCTTACCGGCGTTCTTCGACAGAGATGGGGATTCCGCGGAGTTGTGGTGTCGGATTATTTCGGTATTACGCAACTGCGAACGATACACCACGTGGTTGCGACGGATGCCGAAGCGGCTAAGATGGCGCTCGAAGCGGGCGTTGACATGGAGTTTCCGTCGGCGGACGCCTTCAATCACCTGGAGGATTTGGTCAGCAACGGGCAGGTATCCGAGTCTTATATCGACCGCGCCGTCGCGCGCGTGCTGCGAGTGAAGTTTCTCACGGGTCTTTTCGATGACCCGTACGTGGACCCCAACTATGCCGTGAAAATCACCAACGACTCGGCTCACCGCGAACTGGCGCTGAAAGCGGCGCACGAAGCACTGACGCTTTTGAAAAACGACGGCAACTTGCTCCCACTCGATATTTCCAAATACAAGCGTATCGCGGTGATCGGCCCCAATGCCGCGGACGTGCATCTGGGAGAGTACAGCGGCGAGCCGACGCAGAGCGTCAGCATACTTCAGGGAATTAAGGACAAAGTTGGATCGCGCGCCGAGGTTCTCTATTCACTGGGATGCAAAATCACGGAAACGCCGGCTGTCTGGGATGCAGACAAGGTCGTGCTGGGCGATCCGAAGCTCAATGCGGAGAGGATTGAGCAGGCGGTCACCGTCGCGAACAAGGCCGACATCATTATTCTGGCGCTCGGCGGGAACGAGCAGACGTCGCGCGAGGCATGGGCGACAAATCACCTGGGCGATCGCGAGAGCCTAAACCTACTGGGCAACCAGGACGATCTGGTCCGCGCGGTGCTGGCGACCGGAAAGCCGGTGGTCGTGGTGATGATTCACGGCCGGCCACTCGCTATCAATTACGTAGCGGAACACGTCCCGGCCATTCTCGACGGGTGGTATGCCGGCCAGGAGGGCGGGACGGCTGTGGCGGACGTACTGTTCGGCGATTACAACCCGGGCGGCCATCTGCCAATTACCGTTCCGCGTTCCGTGGGTCAATTGCCGGACTATTACTATCAGAAGCCGTCGGCAAAGCGCGGCTTTGTGGATGGCGACGTTACGCCGCTTTTCCCCTTCGGCTGGGGACTGAGCTATTCGACTTTCAAATATTCTAATCTTCATCTGGAACCAGCTGCGATTGGCACGCAAGGAGAGACTACGGTTTCCGTCGATATCACCAACACGAGCGCCGTCCGGGGCGATGAAGTCGTTCAACTTTACATTCGAGATGAGGTGAGCTCCGTCACGCGGCCGGTCGAGGAACTGCGGGGGTTCCAGCGCGTTACGCTCGACCCGGGCCAAACGAAAACCATTCATTTCAAGCTTGGCTTTCAGGAACTTTCTTTCTTGAACCGCGACATGCGCTGGGTGGTTGAGCCCGGACCGTTCAAAATCATGGTCGGTAGCAATTCCGTCGATTTGATTACAACCGAATTGAACGTCGTAGCTCGCTGATGCAGCGTGGCTCAGGATCTCGGGCTCCCAAACGTGCCGGTATTCTCCGGATCTCAGAGCTGGCCGATGTTTCCATTGGCACGGTCGATCGCGCGTTGCACGGACGCGCGGGAATCAGCGAAACGACCCGCCGAAAAGTGCTGCGCATCGCCAAACAGCTCGACTACACGCCACATCCGGCGGCGCGCGCCCTTGCGCGCAGGCGTCCGAACCTTCGCATTGGCGTTTGCATACCGGAGGAAATCCATTTTTTCTACGATCAAATGCGCCTGGGGATTTTTGACGAAGCCCGGCGTTCACAGAGCTTTGGCATCGAAGTCATCTACCGCCCTGTTTCGGAGCTGGGGAAGGGAGAGGGCCGGCAGCTCCGGCGCTTGCTGGATGAAGATGTAAACGCCTTAATCGTTACGCCCGGAAATCCCAAATCGGTTACACCGCTTATCGACGAAGCTGAAGGACACAACACGCCCGTGGTTTGCATCACTACGGATGCTCCGCAGAGTCGCCGTTCGAGTATCGTGTGCGTCGATCCCACGCTTAGCGGGAGAATGGCCGCCGAGCTAATGGCTCGGTTCGTTCGTCCTGGCTCAAAGGTCGCCGTCATCACGGGGATGTTGGAGACGGAAGAGCATCGGCTGAAGGCCGACGGTTTTTGCGAGTCGTTTCATAGTAATTGCGCTGGTGGGAGCGTTGCAGCCGTCCTCGAAGGCCACGAATCCGAGCGGGAGACCTACCGCAAGACCCTCCGACTTCTCGCAGAGCACCCGGATCTTCGTGGAATTTATGTCAGCACCGTCAACTGCCTGCCAGTTTGCCGCGGACTTCATCGCCGCTCGACGACGGTACCCATCCAGCTCATCACAACCGACCTGTTTCCTGAAATGCTGCCGTACTTCGAAGACGGCACGATTGGCGCCTCGATTTACCAGGATCCGTACCTGCAGGGTCAGACCGCCATCCGGCTGCTGATCGATGCGCTTTCGAATTCGGCCCCGCTTCCTTCGGCGTTTTATTTGAATCCCGGAATTGCGTTGCGATCGAACCTGCACCTGTTCCGGGAATCTCGCTAGGTATTCGGCTGGGTTCCGCGATGCAAAAGACTTCTTTCGGACACACGCACGACGGCGCACCCGTACATCTCTACACGTTATCGAACCGGGGTGGAATGGAGATAGTTCTCAGCGACTTCGGAGCCACGATCGTTTCGCTGAAGGTTCCGGATCGAATTGGCCGCGTCGACGATGTCGTTCTCGGTCACAATTCCGTTGCGGAATACGAGAACGGGCGGTTTTTCGTAGGAGGAACGATTGGACGTTACGCGAATCGCATCGCGCGCGGCGAATTTGGCCTGAACGGCACGAAATACAACGTGTCGAAAAACTCCCCGCCCAATCACCTTCACGGCGGATTTGCCGGATTTCACAAACGCCTGTGGCGAGCCGAACCCCTAGCTGCGCACGCGGGTGAAAGTATCGCTTTCTCATACTTCAGCCCAGACGGTGAGGAAGGCTTCCCCGGCAACCTCAGCGTGGCAATCCGGTTCAGCCTTTCTGCCGGGCACAACGCGCTGCTCGTCGAGTTCGACACTGTCTGCGATCGAGACACGATCGTCAATCTAACCGCGCACCCGTATTTCAATCTGGCGGGCTTCGCGGGGCGCGACATTCTCGGCCATAGGCTGCAGATCAACGCGCGCCGATACACTCCCGTGGACGCCACCATGATTCCGACCGGCGAACTGCGCAACGTGAACGGCTCGCCCTTCGATTTCACGCGCCTTACTGAAATCGGGTCGCGAATCGATGAAGACAATCCGCAGTTGCGGCTCGCCGGAGGCTATGATCAGAATTGGGTGCTGAATCCCGCCGCGGCCGACGGAAGTATTCCCGCCGCACAGTTGTTCGATCCCACTAGCGGGCGCCGCTTGGAAATTTTTACTACCGAGCCGGGAATTCAGCTCTACAGTGGCAATGGATTGGACGGCAGTTCGATTGCGAGAAACGGCACTGCCTGCCTTCGCCACGGTGCGTTATGCCTGGAAACCCAGCATTTCCCGGATTCGCCGAACCACCCGAGCTTCCCTTCGACGATATTGCGGCAGGGCAGCCGCTTTGGTTCGAAAACAACGTACCGCTTTTCAAACTGAATCTAGAATCGACAGCCATAGGGGCGAACCCTGCTAGCGGCACATCGAATTCAGCTGCGTAGCGAAATCCGCGCGGCTGGGCAGCGGCAGGTGGCGCTCGCTCATCGCTTCTTCGAGGCTGTCGGAGTCCTGCGCCAAGTTGAGGTCGATTGCGTCGCGATAGAACTCGTCGTGCTCGGCTTCCGCCAGAGTTACAAAATCGAATCCATCGCGCCGATACAGTTGAAGCAAGCTCGGCAGCATCTCCGCATCAAAGGCGCCCACGTGCATGAGTAGGACGTAGGGAATGTCCCGTCGGTACACGGTACGCGAAATCTTCCGATCGTATGCGACTGTCTGTTCGGCAGCCGCTAGATAACTCGTTTGGAGGGCTTTGACAGCCTCCGCATCGCCTTTCGCTTTGCAACGGGCATACGGCTCATTCCAAAGGTAATCGCCAAAGCTCATCGTCACCGCGGCAACCTTGTAGCCACGCTGCCCCAGGAACGACCGAAAAACCGCGCGCTTCGCGGCTGTATTGCCTTCCGCCAGATACGGGAACCGAAACCAGCGCCAGTCATCCTTCGGCATCCACTTCGTCAGCACCGGCTCATTGCGAATCACATCCTGCTCGAATTCAGCGAGTGGGCGCTCGTTGAGGTTCTTATGCGACCAAGTATGATTGCCGAGAAGATCTCCCGCCGCCCGCCACTTTTGCAACACAGCCTCGTCGCCGGGCTGCTTTTCGATCAGTTCTCCGTTCACGAAGCCGTAAACTGGCGGTATATGGGCATCGCGCAGAGCCGTGAGAATTTTCGTCGCGATCTCGACCCGAGTTTCGCCAGGAGGCAGCGGCCCGTGCGAAGGCAGATCGTCAAAGGTGATCGCGATCTTCGGTTTCGCCTCTCCGGAACTGTCGAAGAGAGAAAGAGGAACCGCATCGCCCATCGCTGCGTATCCGACTGGCGAGGGATGTAAATGATCGCCCGAATCGTACATTGGGAGCAGCCGATCAGGATGCTCTGGATCGCGCATGATACGGTCGAAATCGATCACTGCGTCAAAGTGGCCCGGAGTGCGGATCCATTTGTTCACCGCTTCCCGGTCCGCTTCAGCCGCCTCTCCTGGATGATAATAGGCTGAGCCAGCGAAGGGCATTATCGTCGCGCCAATCACCTCGATTCCATAGGTATGCGCACGAGCGATCATCTGTTCGTATGCTCCGATCATTTGACGGACAAGCGCATCATGCTCGGAGTTGGGCACATCGCCTTCGCGTGTAAGCATGCCAATATCGTTGATGCCTTCCAGAACGATCAAAAATCGAGCTCCCGGCTGCGCGATCACGTCGGTATCAAAACGGGCGAGCGCATTCGGCCCCAATCCGTCGGTGAGCAAACGGTTTCCTCCGATGCCCTGATTCAGGATTGCTACTTCTTTCGTGCGTGGTTCGGCTCGCAGGCGTTTAGCTAGCACGTCCGTCCAGCGGTCATTGCCGTTGGTTGTGGCCGCGTGGCCATCTGTGATGGAGTCTCCGAGCACCGCTACCGCTCGGGCCGCCGGCGGCGCGGCCACGTCAATCCCTTCGATGAAATACCAATGATCGACTGTTTTCGCGTCCGGCAGGTCGAGAGCCGATACCAAGTTTCCGCTGGCGACGTACGAAGTGGCTCGCGATCCGGGATGCCCCGTTTCGCCTTCGGGCGACGCTTCGATATGCAACGTAATCGCAATATTGGAAAGAGCATCGGCGGCAAAGGAGAGGGGATCGGAAATGTAGTCTGCGTGCGCGGGGATGGTCACGTCCTGTAATCCGGAAAACGTAACGGGCTTGTCCGTTCCGGGTTCGATGTTGTCCGAATCCGCTGCAACGGGGAGCGCAACATGCGCGGCGATCACATGCAGCGGCGTCGCTCCGAAACGGTTCGAAAGCCGCAACCGTATTTCCGTTCCGCCGAGTGATAAGTGCACGATCTGACGCAGAGTGGCGTCGCGAAGCTCCTCCGCGGGCAGTGCGTTAGCTGGCTCGACGAGCTGTTGAGACGCAGCCCATGAGCCGACCCATCTTGTTCCTTCGGCGGATGCGCCCCACGCGACCGATGCCAGCAAACCAAAGCTAAGCAGCAAGGCCGACGCAATTCCCGCCCTACGCGCCGAAATCGTGGCCGAGGTTGTCGGGCATTGTGTACGGAAATAATCGACGAAGGTCGTTCGCATCGTGGCCTCGTTCGATTCAGCGCTTCTGGTCTGGGGAAATCGAGTATAGGCGCACGCGATAAATCAGGAATTTGTGAGGGTCCATCAGCAATTGACGTCCTTGGTTCGTCTGATCTCCGTTTAGCCGCTGTTCCGTCACCCATCGCCCAGAAATTCGGGAAACTCGTTCCACGCTCTCGATTCCAGCGATGCCCGCATCAACGTCAGGATCGCGGGTGAAGCTGACGGTCAATCCGCTGCCAAGAATGTAGAATTCTCCTGGCGATGCCTCCAAGATGAGCATGGAGCCGGTATCAGTTTCCGGTTTCCCTGTCGCCCAGGAACGCGAGAGCGACGCTTGGAACAGGTATCCTCCCAGCGCCACCGTCTGAGTCGGGCGCAGGCTCGTCGCGCGGAGGACTAGGCCGCGCGTATTCCCGCTGGCCTGCGCTTGCGGCAGTAGATCGCTGACGCTTTCCAGCAGGCCATAGACTTGCATCATGGCGGGCTGCGGCTGGTCACTCTGCGGCAGAGACAGCCCATCTGCCGCGAAAGGGCTGAAGCCGAATGCACGGCCTTGCCCATAGGCATAGAGCGCGTTGTATGGGGCGACGTCCATCCGCGCTTCCGGTATGAAAATCGCATTGCCCGAAATTTGGTATCGCTCGACCCAGTATTCGAAATCTGGCCAATAAATATCCGGCGAATAGAAGTCAATGCCCGGTGCCGCTGTGCGCCAGACCTCAAGGTACGGAGGGTGTGGGCCCCCGCTCGGATATTCGCCAGCGCGTTCGTGCGGGGCGGGAAGCTGTGCGTTCACGTACATCGGAATCGAGTATTCGTGTTTGCCAGCTTCAACGACAGCTTGGATGTAACGTGCATAATTCCAAGCCATGAACGCTTCGTCCGCAGCGTCGCCAAATACTTCGCTCCACGTATGGCCCTTCTCGTTGAAGTGCGCCGCTAGTTCAGGTGACAGTTGCGCTCGCCTCGATACCAAGGCACGAACAAGAGCGTCCGGAACGTTACCATGGAAAAGCGCATCGGCTTCGAGAGAGCGATCGCGACCAGGGCCGAAATATCCGACCTCGTTTTCCACCTGCACCATCAGCACGGTCTCTTGCTGCGAATCCTCCTGTTTGATATGGCGCATCAGGGCGGCGAATGCCTGGCTATCCGCGCGACGCGTTTCCGCTGATACAGTTGAGAGAATCTCGAGTGGGGTTCCGTCGATCGACTCGGCTCGAGGAAAGCGATTGGGATCTGATTTCACCCACGACGGCGCGTAGTTGGAAAAGCCATTCTTCCAGCTTCCGAACCAGAGCAACACCAGATGCATTTGGTGTTGCCGCGCCGTT
>JASHWB010000360.1 GCA_030044295.1 Candidatus Acidiferrales bacterium | reverse complement strand
ATGAAAGCCAGAGGGGCGAAATTCGCCTTCGAGCAATTTGCCAGCTGAACTTAGGGACTGCAAAACAGACTCGACAGCGGCAGGTTGCAAGCCGAAGCGCGCGGCGGCTTCGGCGGCGGTGAATGGTCCATGCCTTTTCGCGTAACGGCGCAGGAGTTCGTGAAGCGGTTCGTGCGACGGCGCGAGAAAAGCACTGGGAACGTCGCCCGGCAACCGGATAGCAAGGGAATCGCGATAAAGCGCAGCGTATTCGACGGGGACGAATCGCGACTCGCCTGCGATGGGAAGCTGAATAGCCCTGTGCGAGTCGTGCAATTCATCGACCAACGCGGCGATTTCAGGACTCACGCTGCGAGCTTCGATTTCCGGCTTCGATAAATCGCCGAGCTTGAGAAGAAGGTCGTGGATGCCGTCGGCGTGGCGCGCGCGATATTCGGGATCGAGGCATTGGAGGCGCGATTCAGTTTCAGCGATCGCGGCTTCGTCGAGCAGTTCCCGAAGGTCGGTATCGCCAAGCAATTCCTGCAAATGAGATTGGTCGATGGCCAGCGCCTGAGCGCGACGCTCGGCGAGAGGCGCGTCACCGTCATAAATGTAGTTCGCGACGTAGAAAAAGAGCAGGGAAGCGGCGAATGGAGAAGGTTGATCGGATTCCAGAGTAGTGACGCGAATGGCGCCGCGCTGGATTTTGTCGAGCAATTCGGCGAGCGCGGGAAGATCGAAGACGTCGCGCAGGCATTCGCGGTAGGTCTCCAGAAGAATGGGAAACTGTGCGTAACGCGAGGCGACGGCGAGCAAATCGGCGGAGCGCTTGCGCTGCTGCCAAAGAGGTGTGCGCATCCCGGGCCGCCGCTTCGGAAGAAGCAAGGCACGAGCAGCAGCCTCGCGAAATTTTGCGGCAAAGAGCGATGTGGAGCCAAGCTGGCGTAGAAGCAGGCTCTTGCAGTCGGCGGGTGACGGCAAAAACCAGTGTGAGTCAATCCCATTACGATCAGGAGGCGCATCTCCATCGGGGATGCGAATGACGAAGCCGTCGTCGGACCACATAGACTCGACATCGAGGCCGCGCTCGTCGCGGAGGCGCGCCGTGACGGCCATGCACCAGGGAATGTGAACACGGCTGCCGAATGGGGTTAGAACGCAGACGCGGCGGTCGCCGAGATCATCACGGCAGATTTCGATGACGATATCTTCATCGCTGGGAACGCGGCCAGTGGCCGCAGCCTGCTCTTCGAGGTAACGGAGTAAGTTTTCGGCAGCGCTGGAATCGAGGCGGTGCTCTTCGATGAGTTTGGCGAACACAGCGGGACGAGACATGCGCAGAAGCTCGCGCGTCATGCGGCCGATGCACGCGCCGAATTCGGCTGGACGCCCGGGACCATCGCCATGCCAGAAAGGCATTTTCCCCGGACGGCCCGGGGCGGGCGAGACGAGCACCCTGTCGTTCGAGATTTCCTCGAAGCGCCAGGTGGAAGCGCCGAGGACGATTGTTTCGCCGACTTTGGTTTCGAAGACCATTTCTTCGTCGAGCTCACCAACGCGGGTGGTTTTCGCGGCGTTGGCAAGGAACACGCCGTAAAGCCCGCGATCGGGAATCGTGCCGCCGTTGATTACGGCGACATGACGAGCGCCCTGGCGGGAAGTGAGGCGATTACGACGGCGGTCCCACGTGAGGCGCGGGCGAAGGTCAGCGAAGTCAAGCGAAGGATAGCGGCCGGAGAGCATGTCGAGCACGCCCTCGAAGATAGGGCGCGTGAGGGCGGCGTAAGGAGCGGCGCGGCGGATGGTCTCAAAAAGATCATCAACATCCCAAGGCTCGACCGCGGCCATGGCGACGATTTGCTGAGCGAGCACGTCGAGCGGATTGCGCGGGTAGTGGACGGATTCGATTTGGCCCTCGTTCATCGCGCGCGTGATGGCAGCGCATGAGAGCAGATCGCCGCGGAATTTCGGGAAAATCACAGCGTTGCTGACGGCACCGACGTGATGGCTGGCGCGGCCTACGCGCTGCATACCGCTGGCGACCGATGGCGGCGACTCGATTTGCACGACCAGGTCGATTGCGCCCATGTCGATGCCAAGTTCGAGAGAAGACGTGGCCACGAGGGCGCGCAGTTCGCCGGCCTTGAGCAGATCCTCGATTTCCTTGCGCTGGCCGACGGCGACGCTGCCATGGTGCGCGCGGACGAGAGTTTCGCCAGCGAGTTGGTTGATGGCGCCGGAGATGCGTTCGGCCAGGCGGCGATTGTTGACGAAGATTAAAGTGGAGCGATGGGCGCGGATCAGGTCCAGCAGTTTTGGATGGATGGCGCTCCAAATCGAGGAAGAGACGAATTCGGGCGAATCCGGGCGAGGAGTGGGCGATTCGTCGCTGCCGAGGCGGGCCATATCTTTCACCGGCACTTCGACGCGGAGGTCGAGGCGCTTGGGCGCGCTCGCGTCGATGATGGTGACCGGGCGAAAGGCCGGAGCGACCGAGGCGGATTCGAATTCGGCGAGCGGTTCAGCTGGTTCGGGACGCGATTCGGTTTCTTTCCCCGGCTTAGTTTTTTCAGGTAGCGGGATCTTGGCTGATTCCGCGCCGACGAGATAGTGGGCAACTTCTTCGAGCGGGCGCTGCGTGGCGGAAAGCCCAATGCGTTGGAGGCGCCGACCGCAAAGACGTTCGAGACGCTCGAGCGAAAGCGCCAGGTGCGAGCCGCGCTTGGTGGGGACGA
>JASHWB010000359.1 GCA_030044295.1 Candidatus Acidiferrales bacterium | reverse complement strand
GCACTGGGTACAAATCGCGCAAGCCACGGCTGACAATCTGGAGCCGGTGCGGAACTTTCTGTTTACACGCTCGAACGAGGCCGATTTCATTGCCTTTAACTGGAGAGTTTCCGCGGCGGTGGCCGGGATGGCGGTGGTAACGGCGATCGCAGCAGGGCTGGTGTGGCGCAGACGCGAACGGCGAGAAATCTGGTGGATGCTGACCGCGCTTGGTGCAGCTTCGCTGCTGATGACGCTGCCGGTTACTGCGTTGCTGTGGAGATATTTGCCCGAGCTGCGATTCGTGCAATTTCCATGGCGATGGGCTGGAATGCTGGCGGTGGCATTTGCGTTGTTCACCGGCGCGGCGATCGATTACGCGAGAAAACGCGCGGCGTGGATCGCCATTCTGGCGCTGGCAGCGGCGATCTGTGGCAGCGCGGTGATGATGGTGCGCGACGCGGTATGGGACGCCGACGGCGCGCCGACAATCAGCCAGGGAATACAGTCCGGGCGTGGTTACGAAGGTACGGACGAATATCAGCCGGTGGGCAGCGATCGCTTGCAACTGCCCGGAAATCCAGATGGCACGGAGCGGCCGGCGGGAGTCTCGGCAAATTCCGCGCCACTGGCCGCGTTTGCCTATACGGAACGTGGCGACACGGGCCAACTGCCCACGCAACTTCGGATTGTGCGATGGGCCGCGGCGCAGAAGGATTTCACGGTGAACAACCTAACGCCGTCTGTCGTCGCCCTGCGGTTGCTGGCTTATCCCGCCTGGCGAGTTCGCCTGGACGGGAAGCTCTCGCGCTTCGATTCGCAGCCCGAGACGGGCCAAATGCTTGTACCAGTGCCAGCAGGCGAGCATCAGGTGGACGTACAGTTCAGCCGGACCTGGGACCGCGAGCTAGGCGATGCGGTTTCGATTGTCGCGCTGATGGCGCTTGGTGCGATCAGTTTCCAGGGCGCGAAGGAGGGCCAACCCTGAAGCGACAGAGGAAGCGCTCAAGGGCCAAGCTCGCTGGAACCGTTGCGTTATAGGCGCGCAAGACGATTTGCTTCCGTCTAAACCAGGATCCTATCTGGATGGAGTTAACCGTATGTATCACATGGTAAGGACGACGCGGAATTGGGCTTTGCCGCTCATCATGCGGTCGAAGGCTTCGCCTGCCTTTTCGAGCGGATAGGTTTCGATCATCGGACGCACGCCGGAAAGCTCGGCGAAGCGGAGCGTGTCCTCGGAGTCAGCCGGAGTACCGGCAGCCCAGCCCTGAATGGATTTCACACCTGAGATGAGCTGGATGGGTGTGACTTCGATGGCATCAAACCCGGCGCCGATGACCAGGAGCTTGCCGTTGGGACCGAGGCCGTCGATCAGTTCGGACATCGATTTGCCGCTCGGTGCGGTGGCTAGAATTGCCTGCGCACCGCCGAGCTTTTGCAGTTCCTGCGCTGGTTTCGAAGCTTGGCTGTCGATATAGATTTGCGCGCCGAGCTTCCTGGCGAGGGCCGCATTCTCGCTGCCGCGGCCGATGGCGGCGACTTCGTAGCCGAATTTACTTGCGAATTGAATGCCGAGATGGCCAAGTCCGCCGATGCCTTGCACGGCGACGAGATCTCCAGGCATGGCGCCGCTGTGGCGAAGGGAGTTATAGGTGGTGATTCCGGCGCAGAGCAGCGGCGCCGCTTCGACAAAGTTCAGCGTCTCGGGCAGGGCGACGAGCGCTTCGACGGGCGCAGTCATATATTGCTGATAGCCGCCGTCGTAGCTGATGCCGGGAATTTTCAAGTTGCGGCAATTGCGAAAATCGCCGCGACGGCAAGAGGGGCAGGTGTTGTCCTGGCCGCCATGCCAGCCGACGCCAACGCGCTGGCCCTCGCGCCACGAGGTGACGCCGGCGCCGAGCTCGTCTATGAGTCCGGCGATTTCATGCCCCGGGACGCGAGGGTACTGAATCCCGGGCCAACTGCCTTCTTTTGTGAGGGCGTCACTGTGGCAAACCCCGCAGGCCTGAACTTTGATGCGTACCTGTCCTGCCTCGGGTTTGGGAATCTCGCGCTCGACAATTTCGAAGTTTCCGCCCGGTCGCGCGACCTGAGCAGCTTTCATCGGTGCGATTCCGGCTTTCGTGGTGGCCATGGTGAATCCTCCGGATTCTTCACTAGATGCCGCGGGGTGCGATTCGGGTGCAACAAACACCCAGCGTTGCGGGCCCAATGTTCCCGTCTGCCTGCATTTTGGCGAGGGTGATTAACGTGCAACAGCGCCGCGCAAATTTCCACAGACACGCGATATTCAAATTAAGATCGATTATCGGGTTCGTGGCGGCAGCGGAAGTGGACTGCCGCGGATGCAATCCGAATCAAGAAGCCTCCAATCGCGCGCATACGCATCGCCGAGGCGATGACACGTTGAATTTCCTGCTGATGCTTGGGACGGCACAATATTGGGCGCGAGTTTGCGTTGCGGCTGCGTCCGCGGCCGCCATGTCGCTCGACGCGTTCGGCCAGCGCCTGCGGGCGGCGCAGCGCGCGATTTTCTTCCGCTAAACCGAAGTTCCCTTCAAGGAAAGTTTCACACGTCAACAGATTTGCGGGCACGGGTGCGCGTGCGCGTCTAAACATGGGCGGTCGAGGCGCTCTGATTTCCGGAAAGGTGTATAATCCGCGCCCGAATCGAGGATAGATGCCAGATTCAAACGAGTTGCCGGCGATGGGCAGCGCGCTGGCCGCATCGACCGTAGCGCGCTCGAAACCAGGGGGTGGGAAATGAAGAGGCATAAGGTTTTCCTCGGTGCGACGGCGTTGGCGGTTGTGCTGCTCACGTTTTCGATTCCTGCTGCGGCACAGCAGTCATGCGAAAGCCTCGCGTCGCTGAACATTCCGAACGTAACGATCACGCTGGCCAAATCGATCGAGACGCCTCCGGCGTTCGAAGTGCCGAGCACGCCAGGGCGGTTCGGCACGCCGAAAGGGCTGCTCGTTCACGTGTCATTCTGCCGCGTTGCCGGGTATGCGGCGCCGACCAGCGACTCGCATATTTCTTTTGAGGTGTGGCTGCCGGTGGCGGCGAACTGGTCCGGGAAATACGTAGGGGTGGGGAACCCCGGATTCATTGGCGCAATCAGTTACGGTGGCTTGGTGCGGCAGGTGGAGAAAGGCGATGCCACAGCTTCAACCGACACGGGACATTCGGATGTTGGCGCGACAAGCGAGGCGCCTTCGGCATGGGCGATCGGGCATCCGGAAAAGATCGCGGACTGGGGCTATCGCGCCGTACACGAGACGGCGGTGGCAGCGAAAGCGCTGATCCAGGCGTATTACGGGCGTCCGGAAAAATATTCGTTTTGGAGCAGTTGCCACGAGGGCGGAAACCAGGCACTCACCGAGGCACAGAAGTATCCGACTGACTACGATGCCATCGCGGCTGGCGATCCGGCGTACGACATCACGCATCTGCAAGCCGTCTCCGAATACATTACGTGGGTTTCGCTGAAAGACGGCGTGAAGGCGCCGGGATACATTCCGCCCAGCAAATACCCGGTGATTCATCGCGCGGCGCTGGACAAGTGCGACGCGCTCGATGGCGTGCGCGACGGATTGATCGAAGATCCGATGCGCTGCCACTTCGATCCCCAAACGATCGTCTGCCCTGGCAAGGAAGACCTGCCCTCGTGCCTGACTCCGGCGCAAGTGCACACCGCCAAGCTGATCTATGCGGGCCCGAAGTTTGCGGACGGGAAGCCGGTTTACCCTGGTTTTGACCCGGGAAGCGAATTGGGCTGGGGATTGATGGCCGCGGGCCCGGAGCCTCTGAGCATTAGCACTGGATTTTTCAAGAGCATGGTATTCGGAAACGAAAACTGGGATTTCCGTACGTTTGACGTCTCGGGCGACACGAAACTAGCGGAGGAGCGTATAGGCAAGTACGTGGATTCAACCGATCCGAATCTGGAGCCATTCAAGAAGCATGGCGGAAAGCTGCTCCTGTACGAATCGTGGGATGAAGCGATCATCCCGCCGCGCGGCCTGCTCAATTACTACGATAGCGTGGTAGCGAAGATGGGTGGCGTGAAGGAAACCACGAATTTCGTTCGTCTGTTCATGGTGCCAGGCATGGGGATGTGCCCCGGTTTCGGCATGGGTGCAGGCAGCACGTTCAATGCGCTGGACGTGATCGAGCACTGGCGCGAGACCGGCATGGCCCCCGATCGGATCGACAACACACACAAGGTGAACGGCCAAGTGGACCGCACGCATCCAGCGTGCGCGTGGCCGGAGGTCGCAATTTACAAGGGCAGCGGAAGCCCGTACGACGGGGCAAACTTCACGTGCGGCAATCCAAAGTGGTAAGACTGAGGAGAGCGTGCCTCGTCAATTGCGAGGTGAGCCGTTTTGACGCGCCATCTGGCAAGCATCTGCGGTACTGTGTTATCTACGTGAGTGGGAGGGGACAATCACGATGGGAAAATTCATCTGGGGATTGATCATCGGAGTGATTCTGATACCGGTCGCGGCGGCTGTGTACTTTGCCGGAGGGTTCGCTCCGGCGGCGGTGAACGATCCTCCGTTTCCATTTGAACGGGTGATCGCCGGCACAGCGCTGCACGCGAGGATTGCACGTAGCGCACCGAAGCGGGAGCTATCGAGCTTCACGACGGCGAATATAGTGGACGGCGCGGACGTGTACCGGCATCACTGCGTCGGATGCCACGGATTGCCCGATATGCAGCGGAACCGGCCGGAGCCGAAGATGTATCCCGATCCGCCAAAGCTTTTCACTCCGGATGGCTACGTAACGGACGACCCGGTGGGCGTGACGTATTGGAAGGTCAAGAATGGCATTCGCATGACTGCCATGCCGACCTTTCAAAATGTCCTGAACGAGCAGCAAATGTGGGACGTTGCGGCGCTGCTGGCCAGCGCGGACAAACTCCCGCCGGACGCGGTGCAAACTCTGAAGCAGCCGCTCTTCCCGCCTCCCCCGCCGGCAGCGAACGGCAAACCGGCCGAGCCGAGCGGAGATGCGACGAAGGGGAATCATCCAGCTTCGCGGCGGTAGCGCAAAGGCGTTTTGCGGGCACCGAAAAATTAAGAGGGTTCTTCGTCACCAGGCGCTGTGTCGCGGCGGATCCTCGGAATGATGCACGTCAGCCGACAGTACGAGATTAAAAGTCAACGTGGAGGCGCGCACCCGGAACCAGGACGGGGCCACGCACGCGGTTGTAGCCAGGATTGTTGATGTGCTGTACGTCGGCGGAGGCAAACAAGCCTCGCCACAGATGCGCAGTGTAGAAGGCTTCGGAGATTTCTTCGGGTCCATAGGTAAGTCCACCGTCCCCGAGCAAAAATCCCAGACCGCCAAGCGCGAGATAGTCCTGGTGCGCTTTGACGATGCCGTTGGCGACAAACACGGCGCCGGCGCGGTCGTTCAAGCGATGCCAGCGGCCGCCCGTGGAAAACACTCCGGCTTCCGCTGTGCGGTCTACCTCCGTGTACGCGAAAGATTCGTTGCGGCCGTCGCTCCAGCCGAGGCGGCCAAAAGCGCCGATGCTTGGCGTGATTTGCTGCTCGAGGTTCAGCCCGAAGCCGTACTTATGGCGTCCCTGACGGCGAGTGAAGGTGATATCGGGAACGGGCGTCGATCCCGCACGGTAATCAGCGATGGATTGTTCGTAGTTCCCCATGTCTGCCGTGTTGAGATAGCTCAGAAAACGGATGGTTCCAGGCCGGCCGAAAAACCGGTTGCCGCTCGCAGCCAGCTCCAGGTTCGCGGCGTGCGCGCGAAGTAAGTCCGCATCGAGATAAATCCCGTTGGCCACCTTGGGCATGAGCACCTCGGCAAAGCGGGCGGAGAACCAGTGGTCGTCATACTCGATCAGCGCGCCGTCCGTGTATCCGCGCGTATTGGCGGCGTAATCCCAGGCGCCATTGTTGTCGACCGTCCAATTGAGGAATTGCAGGTGACTATCCGATCCCCATGAATTTAGGTCGATGAAATCTGGCAGGCCGAACTTCCCGGCGCGGATCTCAATGCGCCGGACAGGCAGCGACGTGAAGAGGTGCAATTCGTCGCGCCCGGCTTCGGCATGCTTGCTCGAAAGGGGAATAATCTGCTGCACGATAAATCGCGCCAAATATGGCGCGGCTCCCAGAGATGGATTGCGCACAACGTCGAGGTTCGTAAAGCCCGCCAAGCCAAATGCGCTGCTCAGGCCCGTGCCTGCGGCGCTTTCGGCATCGAGATATACAGCGGTCGT
>JASHWB010000358.1 GCA_030044295.1 Candidatus Acidiferrales bacterium | reverse complement strand
CTCGTCCGCCCCACTTCCGCCCAACAGCGTGGCATAAATAAGATCGGCGCTACCCTGCCCCTCCGGCGCGATTTTCATTACAAATCCGTCCGAAGCCCCTCCTCCGTAGGTGCTTTGAAATGCGCTCTGCGCCGGGAATCCGAAGACACTGCCATCGGGCGAAAATACCGTCCCGCCGATGTAGGCGTTTCCGCTGGAATCCAGCGCAATTCCTCCGATGCCGGTAGCCTCTGCGTTCGTCCCCAAATACGTGCAATAGCTGAGGGTTAGCGCGCCTCCTGTTTGCGTTGGTGGCACAAAAACAGCGAGAAATCCATCGCTCAGCTGCCCATCCCAATCCGGCTGATAAGCGTTGGCAGTCACGGGAAGATCCGGCGATGATGTGTCGGCGGACCCCTGCTGCGCGTCCGATGCGATGTATAGATCGCCGGTGCTATCGACCGCGATCCCTCCGGTGCCGTTGGCGGAGATCGTGCCGCTTCCGCCAAAGTACGCCGAGAAGTTCAATTGGTTCCCTGCCGTGTTGAGTTCGCTTACCACGGCGTCGTTTCCTGTGCCGCTCGTCAGCCCTAGCGTCGGCTGGCTCGATCCAGTAACGGGGAAATCCGCAGAAGTCGTCGTACCCGTCAGCGCTACATCTCCAGCTCGGTCCAACGCGATCAAGCCACCTGACTGCGTCCCGCTGCCACCTAGGAAAGTCAGATAAATCAGGGAATTCGCGCCCGTAACGGTCGGATCGATTTTCGCGACGTAGAAGGCCGACGCGCCCAACACGGGACCGACCGACGCGGCCGTCGATTCCGGGAAAGTTGTCGCTGAGGTAGTCACGCCGCTGACGTAAACCTTGCCACTCGCATCGATGGCCACGTTTCCTGCGGTCTCGTTTCCTGCCCCGCCCAGAAACGTTGCGTACGCCACGCTAAGCGAGGGGTCCACGACCAGCGTGGCGCTTGAGTCGTGCGGCCCGATGCGCAGTCCCACCGAACCGTTCGGCTCAAGTATGTATTCACCACTCACAGGCCGCCGCGTGCCCGCCCGTTCGTCGTAGATACGCGGCTTTCCCATCCGCAACTCACGATCGCCCACGTGGAAGATCAGGTCACCACTCGAAATCCTGACGTGACCCGTACCCGAAAAACGTATCCTTAAACTTCGCGGGTTATAGCCCGGCGCCAGCCGCAAATCGTACTCAGCTCCGTCGCGCGAGCCATAAACGGCTAATGCCAACCCGCCGCCGCGCACCGATTTCGCAGCTGCGCGAGTAAAATGCGGCACGTTGGTTCGCCACGCCCGCGGATCCTTGCCCATAAAATAGTTGCTGACGGTTTTCAGCGGCTGCTCGCCCCGCCACGAGAAGCGCGCGCTGACCTCTTCGTGCCCAGCGTCTGCCGCAGCGCGTCCGAACCGCACGCCCACGGTATCGATCCGTGGAGCGCCGGCAGACGCCTTCTTCGCCAGCTCTACTTCAATTCCGGCGCTCGTCAGCAGCAGCGTCATTCCTGCCCCTCGGCCGACGTATTCTGCACGTTTGTCAAATTGCCCGACATTCGGCTCAAACGACATCGGGGCGGCAAACGGAGCGACGCAACTCCGCGCGCTTGCGCAGGCGCCTCCGGTTCGGACAAGTTTCCACTCAGCTTGCGCGGCTAGCCGGACGCGAGGCGCACGGCCGTCGCGCGCCCGCGGAGCTCCGCCGCGTTCGAATTTGCGCAATTGCAATGCAGGGTAAACTGCTCGCGTGTTGTGATTTCCCCTGCGAGCTGTGGAAAAAACAGCGATTCCAGCAAGCGCCAGAATACACACGGACGCCAATCTTCTGCTCATTTTAGGCCCTTCTCCGGACTCGAAGTTCGGCTTCGAATCCAGGTTGGGCGGCCCTCGTACCGCGGGCCAACCGCAATTAGTAGTTGTGAAACAGCCTCGCTATCGAAGCGCGCAGAATATCTCGCGCCCCGCCGAAAATGTCAAGCAAAGCTGAGCATCACGCGCCATATTCGCGGCGCACCAGGTTTATCGATTGCACGAACTGGAAGTTCACACCTCAAAAGTCGCCGAAAGGGGGAGTGCTTGCGGACGAGGCGTGTGGGGTGAATTCTCGTCCGCAAGCACGTTTTACTGCAGGGGAAAAATCAACTATTGATCTCAGTTATCCGGAGGCTCGGCTCCGTTGTCCGGTGGCGGCGGAGGTGGCATCGGAACTACTGGACCGACCTCTGCCCCACCGCGGATTCGCACGATCCCGCCCTTCTTCAGCGTGTAATCCGCCGGCACCTGAAAAAGCGTCGGAGCCGGTTCGCCCATCTGGATGTTCGTTAATTGTCGGACGTTCGTCCCTCGCATCGGATCGGTCGTCTTGGTCAGCACATATACTTGCAGTTCGGGTGAATACCATCGCTCCGTCGTAATCACGATCGGCTTCTCGTTTCCAATCGTCCCCGCCGGAATTGTCCGCGTATAGCGCGTGCCTTGCGCCGTCACGCCGTTGATGGTCTCTGTGCCGAGCGAGGTGGTCGTCACGTTTCCCTCGTCGTCTGGCCGAACTGCCATGTCAGGCCGCGTTCGTGCCTCCCTACCGCGGCGACCGAGCTTCACCTCATGCGCGATCTTGCGCTCCGGCTCGAGGATGTACTGCGTCCCGCCGACTACGTCGTTAATAAAAATAGCGTGCGGTGCGTTTTGGTTTGCGGTGGCGAAGGCACCGATCGCCGCCAACGTCATGTCCCGCCGGACCCGGCCCTGGCCGTCGCGTGCAATCGTTCCGGTGGTCGTTCGATTAATTTCGTTTCCATCCGACAACGTTTGCGTTCTTTGCGCGCTGATGGTTGCCGTGAACGGCTCTCCGGTCACAGTCTTGCCGCCAAGGCCAGCCTCGAACCCGACGAAGTCCATCGCGTCCCCGGCCGCCAATGGCCCCGGCCCCGCACGAAAATACGTCACATTTTGGTCAGCTCCTGGTGGATTCGGCAGCGCGGGCGCAGTCGATTGCGCTTTCGCCATAGTGGACCCCGCCACGATCAGTCCGGCAAGCAAGGCCGCAATTCCCGCCGCGCTCGAACACTTCTGCCTCATCGCAAACCTCCCACCACTCTGAAGACGGCTCACCGCTGCACCGTGCTCACGTCGTCTTGGGACAACACGTGAATCGCTTGCGGTGTGCCGTCCGCGCTAACGATCAAATCCGCTCGAATGGTTCCGTCGCCTTCCATCGCTTCCACCGGCAACCCAAAATTCGCCAGCGCCGCCCGTGGCATTTCGACGCGCACTACCGCGCCATCGTCCATCGGACCCGGATCGGCATCCGGCAACGGGATGAACTCAGCCGCGCTATCCGCATCCGAAACCAATGCGTCAGCGCTTGCGGATTCGCGTTTGGCTGATTCCGCGACCGAATGACTCGACTGAGCCATTCGCTCACCCGCTGGTAGCTCTGCCGCCGATATTTTCTCTTTTTCCTGCTGCGTTACGGGACTCATGGCAGCAAATGTATGGTTCGTTTCTGATCCGGGCCGTGCGTTTCTTTCGCCCGCACGCTGGTTCAGCCAAAAACCAAACGCAAGCAGCAAAACGGCAGCGACTCCGATCGCAGCTGCGTACCGCCATGTCGTTTCACGCGCCGCCCGTACATTCCGCTGCCGGAACACATTCAAGAGCCGCTCCTCCACTAGCGGTGGCGGCTGCGAATCCCCCTCCCTGGCCGCGAGCCGCCGCAGGCCGGCATCGAGCAACTCCGACTCCGTCAGCAACTGCCCGCAATCCGCGCAAGCCTCGGCGTGCTCAAACGCCCGGTCGCGCAACTCTGCGCTCAACACTCCCGGACGGTCCAAATCCGCCAACAGCTCCCGGAATCGATTGCAGTCCATCATCGAACCATCTCCTCGATCACTCCCCAACGGCGGAGGATCGTTGTAGCCCATCGTCCACGCGCCGCTTTACAGGTTCAGCTGCCTGAACGCGGCGCTCATCCCGCAACTTCTCCGTCAGCAGCGCTCGTGCGCGATGCAGCCGCGATCGGACCGTCCCTACCGGACATTCCAGCGCCGAGGCCGCTTCTTCATAGCTCATTTCCTGTAAATCGCAGAGCACGAGCGCCTCACGATAGTTTTCAGGCAGTGTGCCGATGGCGCGCTTCAGATGCTGCATGGCCTCGTCGTCGTAGCGGTTATCCGCATGCCGAGCCGCTCCGTTTCCATTCGACGGAACCGTCCGCATACCCTCCTCATCGCCATCGAAGCCGAC
>JASHWB010000357.1 GCA_030044295.1 Candidatus Acidiferrales bacterium | reverse complement strand
AGATTCCCGCCCATCGAAAATCCGGCGGCGAAAATTTCCGGCAGCTTGTCGCGGTCGATCAACTCTTCGACCACAAAGCGCACGTCGCCGCTACGGCCCGAATGGTAGAGATGTGGCGTCAGATGCTCTGTTCCGCCGCAGTTGCGTTGATTGAGCCGCACGACGTTGAGTCCCGCGACAAACGCTTTCTCTGCGGTGCCCAGGATGTATCCCGATTCGCTCGAGCCTTCGAGCCCATGCACCAGCACCAGCGTTGAGTGCTCGCGCGGAGTTTCCTGCCAATGGCAATCGGCGCGCGTCTGAGTACCCGATTCGATATCGAATAGCCGGGGCACGCCCGCCGGGAGGCGCGGAAACTTTCGCCGCCAGAACGTGCCGGCCATCGTCATCAGGTGCGCGTTGCGCAGCCACGGATGCGGCTCGAACTCTTTCACGGTGTAAATTCTAGCGTGTCGTCGGCTGGCGGGAAACAGGACGCCGACACCCAACAGCCGCACCCTTCGCCAACCACGCTCAGGATGCGGCACCCGAAAATGCAAAGCGGACCTGCCGTGGTGTAGGATTCCCTCGCGCGGCAGTCCAGGGCTGTCCAAGGGCAACAGCAGATCCCTCACCGCCGTTCCCGGCCAAAATCGCCGGGACCGGGTTCGGGATGACAGCAAAGGCTGGTCGCGTGCAATCAGGAGGTCTTCATGTCGCGCGTACGTCGCACCGCATTCGTAAGCTTGGCGATTTTCTCTTTCGGATTTGCAGCTCACGCCGTCGCAAAAACAAACGCGCAAAACGGCGCGCAGTCGAACGATCAGCCAGCGGCGCAGCAGTCGCACCAGCTTCCTTTGCCGACCGCCGAACAGGCTGCGCAGGAACAATCGTTGCGCAAGCTCGCGCCGCTGCCGCCGGGCTACATTCGTCCGCCGACGGACGTTCCTACCGGGCTCGCGCCGAAAATGGTCGTGGAAGAATTGCCCACCGCCGATTCGCACACCTACGAAGTGCGCTTCGGCACCGGCGACGAAATCCTTTCCGGCCTGACCGAATTCGCCGAGCAGCACCACGTCGTATCCGCGCACATCACCGGCATTGGCGGGCTGATTTCCGCGAAGCTCGGCTGGGGCTCCGACAAGGTTCCCGGCATGAAGGAAATTGACGTGGACAGCAAATGCGAACTGGTCTCGCTGACTGGAAACATTTCGATGCGCGGACAGCATCCGTACGTCCATCTGCACGGCGTGGTCGCGCTTTCCGACGGGAGCACGAAGGGCGGCCACGTGATCGAAATGCATGTCGATCCGATCGCTGAAATTTACGTGGTCACGACGGCCGCGCCGCTGCCTACAGGGTCCCAGGGCGCCCCCGAGCGCTAATTTCGCGGGTGAAAACGGCGAAAATAGATGCACCGGGACGTTCCGCCCTTGGATTTGTACTGGGCTTTGTTTTCTGTGAGTTACGCGTGCGCAAGGTCGATTGGGTGTTCCGCCCTTGGTCACGCGGCTGAGACGAAGAAACAGCGAATACCTTGCGGCGGGAGCGTCGCTCGAATCGGCGCCGGAACGGTGCAAATCTGAGGTCGAAATTGGCGCAGGTCCGTGATGTAACCTGTCTCGGGTAGAGTGGTACCCGACCGTTTGTTTTCTACGACTTACGAGCATTCCTACTCGATCAGTGTCTCGGGTAGATTTTGGGGCGAAGGTGAAGGAGGAGCGATAGATTCGCGGGTTCAGGTGGCCTGAGTTTGCCCTTCCGAGTGGCGCGACCGCCGGAGTACGTGCCATGTTGTTCGCCGCCTACATCGCGACTGTTCCCCTCCTTTCTGCCCGCGCTCACTGCCTTCGGAACGGGCAAGAAAAACGTCCCACGGTAGCATGGTTACGAAGTGTGGTCGAGGTTCAATCTGGCACTGGTACCTACTTTCCCAAATTGGGAATCGAGGCGAGAGGTAGGTCTGGCCGAAGACGCGCACCGTTATAGGCCAACGGTGCGGCAGCACCCGCTGGGTTTAAGCGGGAGCCGTAGGAAACCGGCGCGAAAGGCGCCAATCTGGAGATTGGCGATCCCGGGGGCAGCTTGCAATCAGCGGGGGGTGGGCCTAGAATAAGCGCATTCATGAAGTTCGTCGGCGAAAGTGGAACTGTATTCAAGCCCAGCGGAGGACGCTGGGCTTTCGTGTTTATGGACGGTTTTCGTGCGCGCGGCGGCTCCCCTCGACTCGCGTTACTCGCTCGGGACAAATATCCTCGACGGATATTTGAGCCTTTCATGTTCATGGACGGCTTTCGTGCGCGCGGTGGCTGCTCTCGACTCGCCCACCACGGCGGGATCACTGGAAGCACGGATAAGAAAAAGCAGATTCCTCGGGCAAAATTCGCCCTCGGAATGACAACGCATTGCGTGTCGGCGTGTTGCTAGGCGCGACCGGAAGAGCAGGTTTCTCGGGCACAATTCGCCCTCGAAATGACAGTGCATTATTTTTTGCGCGACAGGACCGGGACCAAAGTGCAAACGCCGGATCGGGCGCGAAATTCGCCCGCGGAATGGCAAGCGGGCAATGCGGGAAGAAAAACGCAAACGGGGAGCCCAACATCCGCACCCTTCGCTCACAG
>JASHWB010000356.1 GCA_030044295.1 Candidatus Acidiferrales bacterium | reverse complement strand
AGTATTGCCGGGGAAATCCGCACCCCTTTGCAAAGGCCGCGAAGAGTGCGCGCCCCGGGAAGCCGGAGCTATCGGACCGCCAGAACGACTTTGCCGCGGGTGTGGTGCGTGGCGACGAGCTCTTGCGCGGCGCGGGCGTCTTTTAGCGGAAAAACCCTCTCGATGTGCGGCTTTACTTTTCCTGAGTCGACAAGGCGGGCAATCTCGTCAAGTTCCGCCACGTTCGGTTGGACAAAGACATGCGCGGAGCGGACTCCATGGGCGGCGGCTTTTTCCTGATTCGGCGGCTGAAGAATGGAGACGTAGATGCCGCCTTTTTTGATCACCTGCCAGGAGCGGTCCTGCGTTTCGCCGGTGATGGTATCGAGGACCACGTCAACATCGTGAACTACATCCTCGAACTTTGTGGTGCTGTAATCGATCACTTCATCGGCGCCGAGCGAGCGGAGAAATTCGTGATTGCGTTTCGAGGCCGTAGCGATCACGCGCGCGCCTTTTACATGGGCGAACTGCACGGCGAAATGTCCGACGCCTCCCGCAGCGCCATGAATCAGCACGGATTGGCCCGGGGATAGATGACCGGCGTCGAAAAGCGCCTGCCATGCGGTGAGCGCGGTGAGTGGAATCGCGGCGGCGTGCGTGTGGTCGATGGATTTCGGTTTGAGCGCGACTTCGGATTCACGCACGACAATGTATTCGGCGTAGGCTCCATCGCGCGCGAGGTCCGGGCGGGAATAGACTTCGTCACCTGGCTTGAGGCGCGTGGCGCCGGAACCCGCGGATTCGACGACGCCGGAAACGTCCCATCCGGGAATCATGGGCAAGTTGTATTTCATGCGCTCTTTGAAATAGCCCTGGCGGATGGCGACATCGACGGGATTGACGCTGGTGGCGTGGACGCGGATGAGAACTTCGCCGGCGGCGGGAGCGGGGCGAGGAGCGTCGTCGTATTTGAGAACTTCAGGACCGCCGTATTCGTGGACGCGGATGGCTTTCATCGTGGACATGAGCTGCTCCGTGAGAATGAGATTGAGACGACGGGATTATAAACCGAGCGGTGCAGGTTCAAGAGAGGTCCTTCGACTCGCCGCCACGGCGGGCTCGCTCCCTTCGGGCGCTCAGGCGGGCCGGACGACGATCCTCGCCGGATCGTCGAAGTAAACGTGAGCCGCGCGTTTCAGCGGGCAGGCGTGGCCACGGATGAAGCGGAGGATGAAGACTGCTTCGATGCGGCGAGCGCGTCGAGACTCCATGGACCGGCGCCGAATTGCGTGATCAGCAGAGCGGCGCCGAGCAAGGCCGTGTTTCTGAGAAAATTCTGCAACTGCGCGGCGTGCGCCGCCGGATCGGCCGCTGCCCAAAACTGGTGCATGGTCAGCGTGACCGGAATCAGGAAGATCACGATGAGCCATGCTCCGAGCTTCGCCTTATACCCGAACAGCACGGAAAGCCCGCCGAGCAGAATCAGCACTCCCGCGAGCGGCACCAGAATCCTGGGAGCGGGCACATGGGCGGCGCTTGCGTAGGCCAAATCCTGTCCGTTGAAATGAGAGATGCAAAAGAAGAGAAACACGAACGAAAACAAGATACGCCCCAAGAGAACGACAGCACCCCGGAGATTGCCGCTTGCAACGCTCATAGTTCCTCCTGCGGGCAAAATAACGAAGGCCTGAGAGCGACGACCGCTCGCAAGCCTGCCAATTTTGACGAGGTGTTATCACCGGGCGAGTAGCGCGTCAAGCGGAAGGAATCGGGCGCCGGCTGATGAGGAGGACGAGATGGCGCGAGCGTTGTATACATTGTGCGACATGGCAACGGGCCGAACGATTCGGAGCGCGATCTGTTCGAGGAATTCATTGAACCGGCAAGGCGCGCCGTGCTAACTTCCCGGCCCGGGACAAGGGAATGCTGATCGCTGGGACTCCGCGTGCCGCCAAAACATGCGGACTTTCGACCCCAGCGCAGAAGCCGGTGCGCTTCGGTTACTGACTCCCGGCGAACATGCTGGAGCTTGGAACCGATCCGGGGATCGACAGTTTGGCGGCAATCCCGTTTGCGGGGCAGCACCAGCGAAACGTCCACCCAGCGCTCGCCTGCGGCAGGGCAGGCAAACAGCGCGCTGAGGACCCTGGATGCGACGGGAGGGCACGACCATGTTCGAATCACCGCAGGAACAAGTACCAGACAATAAAGTGGGCGTATGGATTGGCGTAGCGATCGTGGTAGTCATCGCGGTCGGCCTGTTTTATTACGTGAGCCGAAAGCCAAAAAGCACCGCGCCGGTGTCTACGGCATCGATGGGCGGGGCAGGCGCGCCGGGCGCTGACCCGACCAAGGATTTACGCGTGGTGAGCGTGACGATGCAAAAGGACGACAGCGGCACGACGGCCGAGTGGTTGGTGGACATCAAGAATGACTCGCCGACGTATACGTACAGCAACATCGGCTATGAGACGACCTACCTGGGCGCAAGTCAGAATGTGCTGAGCGTGAACCACGGCACGATTAATCTGACGATCCCGCCGGGCGAAGATCAGAGCACGCAGTTCCGAGACGTGCTGTACCCGGATGGCACGTCGATCTACAGGCTGAAAGTAACCGGCGCGAGTTCTTCGCAGTGAGTTGAGCTCCTGGAGCGAACGAGGCGCGTTGTGTGCCTGATTGCTGGAGCCGCGTGCGAGGTAGCTATTGGTTTACGGATGAAGACGCGGACGTTGCGGGCTTGAGTATAAGCACGACGAGTCGTCCATCGGAGTGAAAGCTGCCGCCGGTGGCCGTCTTCGCTTCGGTGAGCGCGTTTTTGGGCGTGACGTGGTCGCGCGCGATCACAAGGCCCGTGCCAGAAAGCGTGTCGTTGACGAACTCGCGCTCGCCGTCGATGGCCGGATCGATTTTGTGGGTGACGCCGTTGTTGCGCTGGTCGCGTTCGAAGCCGATATCATGCGTGGCAGCCACGCACCAAAGCTGGCGCCCCTTCACTTGGTACGGCGATTTCCAAACGCGCAGGTGATTGCGCGACATCACGACTTTCACCGGCTCCGCGTGCGCGAATCCGTAATCCTGCGGCCGGCCGAAGAGATACAGGATGCTCATCGGCATGGTCAGATAGTCTTTTTTCTGGATCGAATCCACGAAGCCGGCGAGAACCGTATTCTGCACTGAGCTATCCACGTGAACCCAGCCAGCAGCGGTGAACGCCTGCACAAGTTCGTCTTGCGATCCCACGATCAGGACGTTGACCATGTCGCCGGGATTGCCTTGCGGATCGGAAACACGGCGAGGAATTTTCTGAAGCAGATCGGAAGTGATTCCAGCGACCGGTGCGTCGCCAGGACCACCCGCAAGCGCCGCAGCGGTGCCGGTCAATCCGGGATCGAGCACCTGGATGGTAACGTGGAAAGTTCCTTGCGCGTCCGAGGCGTCTTTGTTGCTCTGATTGATCCCGATGAACAGGCGGCCCGCGACAGGAGCTTCGTACTGCTTGTCCGCACCGAGCAATAGCGGCTGGGCGGCGTCACCGGAACCCAATCGGCCGATCAGCGCGCCGTGGCCAGCGTCGGAAACCGCGTATTGATGGATCAGATCGGCCCAGCCGCGGGTTAAGCCGTCTGGACCGAAAGTCCGGGGCTTGGATTTCGAGGAATTACCGGCGGGATAGGTGATCGAGCCGGTCGCCGTGACGTGGAGCTTTTCTCCGGCGCGAAGATCGAGTCCGGTGTCGACCCATTGCTTCGTGGCGGCGAGATCGAATTCGTAGGATTTGGCGTCGGACGCGGGCGCGGCGGTCTGCGCGGGGGCAGGGGCTATCGAGGCAGGTGCCTGCGTGCTGGATTGCGCAGCGGTAGAAGCGGCGGTCTGGGCGAGCACGCGCGGCGCGCAAAGGAATGCCGCACAGAACAACACGAGCACAATGGGGAACCTCGAGCGCTGCGATGCAGGAGTTTTCATGGCGCGGCCGCGAAAGCGAGATGAACCGCGCAGAGATGATAGCTTGGCGCGCAAGCCGGACGCAACGGCTGCAATATCCGCGGACTCCGATTGGTAGTAGAATCGCGGCCATTCGAGGGGCTTCTTCTCAACTCAGTGTCCTGGAGGTCGCACCGGATGGATAGTCTTTGGCCGGCGCTGGGCGGGACCGTAATCGTTGTGTTCGTATTTTTCGTGCTGGCTCAGCACTGGCATCGTTTGCTGCGGAAGCAATCGCATGCTATCTGGCAGCTCACGCAACGTGTCCGGAATCTGGAGGACATGGCTGATCCGGAGCTGCGGCGCCGTCTGGGCGATGCCGCGCCGGTGCCGCTCGAACAGGTGTTCACGTTCACCATGCGGCTGGGCGAGAGATTCTGGCGCGACGCCGTGCGCGCGACGGAAGAAGACCGCAAATACGTTCACGACTACGGAAGCTTTCTCGCGTCGGTAAAGCTGGAGCGCTGGCGCAGCCACACCGTCGCGACGGTCTCCGAAATTCTTCCAGCGCGGAAATCCGCCGATCTGCAGACGCGTACGCTCGACTACTATCCGAATGCAGCAGGGGATGATGCGTTATCGCTCTGGGAATTGGCGCTGGCGCGGCCGGCGGCCGTGGGACTGCGCCCTCCATCGCTCGAATTGCTGCTTCGCGGGGACGTGCTTGAACTGCGCGTGGCTCAAATTGCGGCCGAGCCCGAAGCGAACGGCAACGGCCACTCGAGTCCGCCGCACGGCCATGAGACGACAGTGCTGCTGCGTTTGCCGCTCGACGCGGCGCAACTCGAGGAATTTCGCGGAAACGATCCGGAGTTCGCGAAAGAAGAAGAATCCGAGGGAAATGGCCACGCCGGCGCAGAGCCGCGGAGACTGAACAGCGCGAGCTACTGGCACGCGTTCTACTCGGCGTCAGACCAGAGGCTCGGCATCGATTGGGAGCTGCGTCTGCGCGATTTGGGCAAGAAAGCGGAATGGGAGCGCTGGCACATCTGGGAATCGGGCGCGATTCCAGTTGGGAAGCACTGACAGCGATCTCCGTCGGGCGAAAGACAATACTCTCGTTGCTAAACCCACCAGTTCCCGAGCGGCTCATCGTTCAGATGAAGCCTGTGCGCGCCGAAAGCCATGCTGCGCGCTTACATGCGGAAAGCGCGTTTCATTGCGCAGCGGCGTGAGGGCGGACGGGAAGGCCAGTCCAGGCGTTCAGCAGACCGAGCATCTCGCGCGTAACAGCAAGGGCGTCACGCGTGTTGCGCCACCAGTGGTTCGCGTCAAATGGATCTTCGTACGCGGCGCGAACGACAACATGCAGACTTCGTGGAGCGAGGTCCTGCCAGAGTAAGCGCACGCGCCGGGTGTGCGGCGGGGAAGTGACGATAATTGCGGTCGTCAGGTTATCGTGCCGCATCTCGCCGGCGATTTCGTCGATTTCCTGCTCCGTGTCAACGATTGTGCCCGGCAGAACTTCGATTTTCGAGTCCGGCACGCCTTCATGAATCAGCACTTCGCGATCGTAATCGTCTTCGCTCACGAATTGAATGCCCATGGCGGCGAGCGCCTGCGAAGGACTTGCAGGACGAGTGATCCAGATTTTGTGTGCGTAGCCGAGGTGGAAAATTCGGCCGGCTTCCTCGGCGCGCTCAGGCATCGAGCCGCTCAAGACGACGATCACGTCCGCCGGGCGGAGCGCGTCTTCACGCACGAGCCAGCGCCCAGCGCCGCGAAAGGCCCAAATTGCGAGAACGAGCAGCACCACGATGATCCCAGCGGTTGCCGTGCGAAATGCGGTTCGGCGGGCCATGCGACGTTCAAGCGCGTGAAGATTCAGCGGCGCGTTTGCTCATTAGCAGGCCGCGGAGGCCGAGCAGCGCCAGACGGGGCTGCCGCAGGCAGACGCGCCAGAGGAGCTTCCAGGCTTCGTCGCGCGAGTATTCCGAAAGGGACTGCTTGGCACCATGATTGAGCAGATCGACGAGCCGGCTGTAATCGGATTGTTCGAAGCGGTGCAGAGAGCGGCGCAATAGCAGATGCAAATTTAACTCGCGCCGGAGCGTTTCGAGTTCCGGGCTCTTGCCGCCATTGAGAATTGCTTGCGCTACACCGAGAGCGCCACGAAATCCAGTGACCGTGCCGCCGACCGTGGAAACCTTGACTTGCGCGGCGGCATCGCCCACCAAATAAACCGAGCCTTGTCCCAGCCGACGACGGACCGGAATCCAGCTTGAATAAACCGGAACACGCGCTCCCTGAAATGCGAGGGGTTCGAAGCCGCGCTTTTCCATGAACTCTTCCAGCCGCCGACGCGTTCGCGGACCGCTTTCGCCGATCACGCCCAGCGCCCCGCGATCTCGCGATTCGGGAATCAGCCAGTAAAAGTAAGGGGTGTCCTGCGGAATGAACCACACGCGCACGGTATCCGCGGCCATATCCTTCGGCAGCGAAACGATCGCCTGCATCAGCGGCGCGGTTTCGAGTGGCGCCCACCCGGCGGCGCGCGCCACGCGGCTCACGGCGCCGTCACCGCCGATCACGGTTTCCGCACGAACTTCCTCGTGCGCGCCGTCGGCGCTGCGCTCGACCTCGACCAGCAGGCCGCGGCCGTTCGCGTGCAGATCCTGAAAACGGCGGCCCAGCTCGATTTTCGCACCGGCCTGCTGTGCCTCGTGGGCGAGATTCTGGATGAGCGCACGACGTTCGATAATCAGGTCGGGATGTTTCAGGGAAATCGTCGCGCTGCGTCCGTCGGTGAAAAGTTCAAATCGGCGGATCTCATTAAGGATGCAGCGTTCCGCGGCGACGCCGAGCATGTCGCGCATGCGGTGCGTGACGATCAGCGTACGCTCGGCCGGTTCGAGCGCTTCCAGGCTTTCCAGCACGCGCACGCGGGCGCCACCGCGCGCCAGAAGGTTTGCGGCGTACAGTCCAGCGGCCGATCCACCGATGACTGCAACATCACCGGGCTTATTGCGCGGCGCGAAATCCAAATCGCGCGTCCGGCTGCCTTGCTCATGCTCCATGTTGTTCAGAAAGCTGTCCCTCAGCGTGAACTCGCGCGCCGGAACGCATACCCTCTCGATATACACCGGGAACACTGCGAATCAGGAATCCTGCTGGGCTTGCGCCTCCGTACCCCACGTGCCTCCGGAGACTTGCCGCGGCGCGATGGTATCCAGACACGCCCCTAGCGTGCCCGCCAGTATAGCGTATGGCCGCGCCCGCACCAAATTTGGCGCCGCCCGTCTGATCGACGAGATGCACAGGCATTTTCGCCCGGCGTGAAACGGGCCCATTCGCAACTTTCTGGTTGCATTTACGGCAACGGCGTGCAAAATATGCAACCAGGAGGTTGCGAAAGTGCAAACAGACCGGATCGAAAAGAAAGTGCTGTTGCGCGCGCCGCGCTCACGTGTGTGGCGGGCGCTTTCCGACTCAGCTGAATTCGGAGCGTGGTTCGGGGTAAAGTTCAATGAGCCTTTTGCTCCCGGGGCGCACCTGAGGGGAAGGATCGTCGGCACAGCGGTAGATGCCGAGATCGCGAAGGCGCAGAGACAATTTGAAGACGTGCCGTTCGAAATTACGATCGACAAAATCGAACCTGAGCGGCTTTTCTCGTTTCGGTGGCATCCCCACGCGGTGGAATCGGGAGTCGATTATTCGCGAGAGCCCACAACGCTAGTCGAATTCACACTGGAAGACGTCAGGGATGGAGTGTTGTTGACCGTGACTGAATCGGGTTTCGATGCAGTTCCGCTGGCTCGCCGCGCTAAGGCATTCACCGCGAACGAGCAGGGCTGGGCCGCAGTTCTGAAATTGGTCGAGAAATACCTTGCACAAGCGGCGTAACGTACGCTTCGGGCACGACGCAGGCGATCCGGCATACGTATTCGCGGCCCTCGGCGACGCGACCCGTTTGGGGCTCGTTTCGCGGCTTTGCGACCGCGGGCCGGCTTCAATTACGACTCTCGCGGCTGATTTCGCGATCTCACGTCAGGCCATCACGAAGCATTTGCGCATGATGCAGAATTGCGGCTTGCTCCACAGCTCGCGGCATGGCCGCGAGCGCATCTGGCAGCTAAATGAAAAGCGCGTCCAGGAGGTACGCCACTATCTTGAATTGATCTCGCGCGAGTGGGACAACGCTCTTGAGCGGCTGCGAAGTTTCGTAGAGCAGTAGAGATTGACACGGCATTTGGTGGACGGCGTGCGGCAAGCCAACAGGGTGAGTAGCCGGTTTACCGGCTCCGGTATTAGAATGTGACTGGTGCTTCCGATAGGGGCAAAGGCAGGGGGTGAAGATGCCGAAGTTTGTCATTGCGCCGCACATGCGCCTTCATGAATGGGTTGCCGAAGAGAAGGGTTATTTCGCCGCCGAGGGATTGGACTACGAATTCCACGAGGCGCTGCCGTCAGCCGAAGGCAAAAGCCACAACTTGGGCGACAAAGTCGGCGCCTATCAGACGTTTGAAAAGGGGCGCGGCTCGGATATCGGCTGCGCTTGCCATTGGACGGTGAACGTTTCCGCTTCAGCCGGACACGGCAAGCTATACGCCGACGCATACTCGATTTCGCCCGCGGGCATTTTCGTGCCGCCCGAATCGGCAATTCGCAGTCCCGAGCAACTTGCCGGTGTGCCTATTTCCGTCGGGTTCCAGTCTGGTAGCCACTATTCGAGCATTCAGGCGCTTGAGCAGTACATGAGCCGGGACCAGATCAAGCTCTCGTTCGCGGACGGCATGCTTTTCAGCCGCATGGAGCTGCTGATCGACCGCAAAGTGCCGGCTGCCTCCCTCTTCAGCGGCCCCTACTACTTTGCGGAGCAGCTGGGTTTTCGCAAGGTGATCGATACGACGTTCATGATGGCCACGCTGATCCAGCGCGATCCCGATATGGAAGATGTGAAAAAATATTTCCGCGCGCTGCGCAACGCGCAACGCGATATCGACCTGCGTCCCGATCTCTACACGCACTATTACAAGAAAGAGTTTCCCCTGCGCTTCCATAATATGATGGATACGCGCCGCTGGGGACCCGGCGAACGCATCGTCTTCGAGCCGTATACCAAGGAAGTCTTCGAACAGTCGTTTGACTGGATCGCCAAGCACGGCATTTTCCCGGAAGGCACGATGGGATCGGGAAACTACGAGGATGCCTGCGTTTCGCTCGCTCCCAAGTAGCGGAATTCCATTCGACTGAAAACCGCAAGGAATCCAGCGCCGCGCCGGCTGGCGGCGCAGGCTATCTTAATTTTTCGATTGATTCTCCGACGACGCCTGGTTTGCATCTAAGCCTGTGTGCCGGCGAGCGGCAGCGAGAACTATTCGCGCAGCCTGATAGAAGTTTTCCGGGCTCGCCGCCGGCTCCGAAGACTCGGAGAGGCGGAAATGACGCTCGGATTGCTCGCAGCCGCCGCATTGCTCGCGGTTGCTATATTCCCTGCATTCGCATGGACACAGACTCAGCCGAGCGCGAATGGGTCTGCCGCGCCGCAAAACGTCACATCGCAGGAAACGATAGCTTCTCCCGCCTCTTCGGATGGCACGGCTGCGCAATCCGGAAATTCCGCACCCCAGCCAATCCAGCTGGAAATTCCAAAGAGCGAAAGAAAAAAAAGAAGCGCTCTTCGGAAACACGGCAGCCGAGCGCCTCCTCTTCACAAGCGCAGCAGACCAAACGCATGTTGTGGATCGTTCCTAACTTTGGCGCGGTGAGCGCTGGCGTGAAATTCAGGCCCATGACGCCCAAGCAGAAATTCTGGATGGCGACAGAGGACAGCTTCGATTATTCGTCCTTCGCCTGGACAGGGGTGCTCGCGTTCCAGAGCTACGAGCTCGATGAATATCCCGAGCTAGGCACCGGGCGAGCGGCGTACGGACGCTACTACTGGCGCGGCCTGCTTGACGGAGTTTCGAATTCCTATTTCAGCGAAGCGATCGTGCCGGTGCTCACGCACGAAGACGCGAGATATTTCACTTTGGGTCACGGTGGATTTTTGAAGCGATTCGGCTACGCCCTCACGCGCGTTGTGGTGACGTACGATGATTCCGGGCGCAATACGTTCAACTGCTCGGAAGTATGCGGAGATTTCGCTTCGTCCGCGCTCTCGACCGCGTATTATCCGCCGCAGGAGCGAGGCATGGTGAAGATTTCAGAAGGCTGGGGCACGCAGCTCGAATCCGCCGCGCTCAACAACATCGCGAAAGAGTTCTGGCCAGACATTCGCAAAGACGTTTTCCGCAAACACTGACCTCTTTCTATGGGCGGGTGGTGGATTCGCAGGCAGCTCCGCGACGATCCTGAAAGCACAAGCGAATCGCGCTATTATCTACTGCGCTCGATGCCAACCAAATCCGCCATTGAACGCGAACAACTGGAAGCGGATGTGCTGATCGTCGGCGCGGGACCTGGGGGTCTCGCGTGTGCTCTGCACTTGGCGAATTTGGTTGAGCAACACACGCAGGCAAAAAAATCTCCCGCGCTCTCCACGGAAAACATCTACGTGCTCGAGAAGGCGCGCGAGATCGGCGCTCATCAGCTTTCCGGCGCGATCATGGACCCGTGCGCGCTGCGCGAACTGGTGCCGATTTCGAGAAAACCGCGCCGCTCGATACGCCGGTCACCGGCGATGCCGCGTATTACTTCACGGAAAAAAGCTCTTTCAAGCTGCCGATCACTCCACCGCCGCTGCGAAATCACGGCAACTACATCGTTTCGGTGAACAAGCTGGTGAAATGGCTTGGCGGGCTGGTCGAGCAGAAGGGAATCAACGTCTTCACGCAGTTTGCCGGGCAGGAATTGCTGTTCGATAAAAACGGCATCTCCGGCGTGCTGACGGGCGACAAGGGCGTCGACAAAAATGGCCAGCCGAAACCGAATTTCACGCCGGGATACGAGTTGCGCGCGAAAGTCACCGTACTGGCCGAGGGACCGCGCGGTTCGCTGACGAAGCAGCTTGTCGAGCGGATGAATCTGGGCGGGCGCAACCCGCAGGTTTACGGGCTCGGCATTAAGGAGCTGTGGGAAGTGCCGCCGGGTCGCATCGACACGGGTTACGTGGCGCACACGCTCGGCTGGCCATTGACTTCCGACTTGTATGGCGGCGGGTGGATTTACGGCATGCACGACAATCGTGTGTCGCTGGGTTTGGTCGTGGCGCTCGAATACCGCGACTCGCTATTCGATCCACACGAGGCGTTTCAGAAATTCAAGACGCATCCATTCGTGCGGCGGATTTTAGAAGGCGGCAAACTCATTCGTTACGGCGCGAAGACGGTGCCATACGGCGGATGGTATTCGATGCCGCGGAATTTTGTCGACGGCGGGTTGATCGTTGGTGACTCGGCCAGTTTTCTGAATTCGCAGCGGCTGAAGGGCATTCACACCGCGATCAAAAGCGGCATGCTGGCGGCGGAGACCATCTACGAGGCACTGTGCGCGGGTGATACCTCGGCTGTGAAGCTTTCGGCTTACGCCGACAAAATCGATCGGAGCTGGCTGAAGAAAGAGCTGTGGACCGTTCGCAATTTCCATCAGGGATTCCACGGTGGATTGTGGAAAGGATTGATGCACGCCGGAATACAATTCTTCACGGGGGGACGCGGGCTGGCCGATCCCATGCTCAGCGAGCCCGGGTACAAAGAATACCGCGTGCTCCACCGCGAGCGCACGCTCGTCGATCAGTCCAACCGTTTCAAGGGGGACGGCAAGTTGACGTTCGACCGGCTGACGGACGTCTATCATTCCGGCACGCGGCATGAGGAAGATCAGCCGTGCCATCTCGTGGTGCTCGAGCCCAATATCTGCGGCGACCGCTGCGTGCGCGAGTACGGCAACCCGTGCCAGTATTTTTGTCCCGCAGCGGTGTACGAGATGGTGATGGAACAGGGCGCGCCGAAGTTGAAGATCAACGCGGCGAATTGCGTTCACTGCAAGACGTGCGATATCGCCGATCCCTACCAGATCATCAACTGGGTGCCACCCGAAGGCGGCGGCGGGCCGAACTACGAGGGAATGTGACGATCCGGCGAGGAGCCTTCATCCTGGGCAGAGCGCAGCGACCGAAGGATTTCTCTCCGCCGGCTGCCTAGTTCGACGGTCCGGCTGCTTCCACATTCCCAACGAACAAACCTTTTAGCGACGCCCAGAACCCGTGCTTCTTTTTCGCGGGTCCGCTGGGCTGCCGAGCAGAGGGCGCTTTCGCCGCGCCCGGTTCTTCGCCCAGCGCATGACGCATCGCCTGGGCAAATTCCGGCGCGTCCACGTGACCGTTGAATTCCCAGTCCGGCGATTCACGCGCTTCGGAGACGAGCAGCATCATTTCCGTCTGGGCTTCGGAGGGCGGCGGCTGCGAAGCCATGAATGCGAGTGCGGGCGTCACATCTCCGTGCAGGCTTTCGCCAAGTTCGGGCGGGGCCCCGACGCTCTCTCTTTCAGGCTGTGCCAGCGGTTGTTCGTTGTCCGGATGCACTGGAATGACGAGGACCGCGCCTGGCTCGACGGTTGCTTGTGGAGCGGGCGATTCAACGGAAGGCTCCGATTCCGCGTTCGGCGTCTCCGGTAATGACACTGGCTGAGGTGGCGCCGATTGCGCGAACACTGGAAGCTTCGCAGGTGCGGACGGATTCGCGCGCTCGTCCATCGGGGTACAGCCGCAGCTTCCCGGGTTGCCTGCCACCGGAACGAGCTGGCCGCCGTTGAGAAAAAACTGGCCCGCTTGTGGAACGATGATTTTGTCGTTTGTGAACTGTTGTTCGAGCTGGATCGCTCCGCTCGTCGCCAGGACGCAGAGCGAGTCGTTCACGTCCAGACCGATAGTCACATCGCGGGAGCCGCCGTTGATGTCGATAGGCGTGGCGATGATGGTGGGCGAAAAGATTTTCAGCGAGGTGTGCGCGGGAAGTTGCACGTGCAAGCGGCCGAAGTTCAGCGCGACGGTGATTTCGCTGCCGGAGGTGAGCATCGTGAACTTCGCCGGTCCGCAGATGTCCAGCACGCCGCCGCCATCGAGCGCCAGGCGAGCTTTTCCGGAGTGCACCGTCACGGTGCTGCCGTTGGAGACGTAGATGCTGGCGGGCGAATCGGCAGTCGCCACGCTCGCGGGCATGCCGCTGTCGACCGTCACATCCGCGCCTTCGATGCGTCCGATGGGCTGCGTGGGCGAGTTTTGCGCGAGAGTCGAAGCGGACGTGGCGCTCAGGAGGATTGCGGACAAGGAAACGGCGCAAAAAAACCGCACGATCGCGGTTGCACGGAACCGCTCGCGGCGATGAAAATCACACTGCATGAAGACCGCTATACTATACCGCAGTGGATAGCGTCCCGAAATCCGGTATGCGCGCAAATAGCGTGCGAGATGTCGCTCCGTCCGGCGTGGCCATGCCGAAAATGTCGCGCTGGCGGCGGATGCAGGTGCCCCTTGTCGCGTGGCTTGCTTACTGGCTCTTGCGCGCGATTGGGCCGACGCTGCGCGTGGAAGTTGTCGGCGTGCACAACGCCTCGCAATTTCGCGATAACGGCGAGCCGGCCATCGGCGCGTTTTGGCACCGCTGCATCTTCCCCGCGGTGTGGATCTGGCGGCATCGCGGCGTCGTGGTGCTGAACACCGTCAATTTCGACGGCCAATGGACGCGCCGCGTGATCGAACGGCTCGGGTTCGGCACGGCGCAAGGGAGCTCCACGCGAGGCGCCATCGAAGGACTTTCGGCGCTGGCGAAATACCTCGAAGCGGGCCGGCATGTAGCGCTCACGATCGATGGGCCGCGCGGCCCGCGCTATGTGGCCAAGCCCGGCGCAGTGATCCTGGCGCGCCGAACCGGGAAGCCTGTTTCCGTCTTTCATGTCGGCGTGAGATGGGGCCACACGTTCAAAAAATCCTGGGACCGATTCCGGCTGCCCTATCCCTTTTCGCCCATAGTGATGTTCGTCGCGCCGCCAATTCGCGTGCCCGCCGACGCCGATAGCGAAACCGTAAAATTCAAGCATGCCGAAGTGCAGGCCGCGCTCGAACGCGTGCGCGACATCGCCGAATCATGGTTTAAAAAAACGGAGACAGAGCGCGACACGATCCGCGACGAGTGGCGCGAGTGATCGCGGCAGGATTCGTCCGCGGCGCCGCGGAACGCAGGGGCGCCGACGCAGCCCGGGAGGCTGGGCGTCGCGAAAAAAACCGTCTGGAGAACTTCCCGCATCGGGAGCGACGTCCCTGCGATTACTGCTCGCCGAGCTTCACGCGAACGTCCATCTTCTTGCCATCGCGAATGATCGTGAGCGTCACAACTTCTCCAGGCTGGGCGCGGTTGAGCAACAGCGTCAGATCGCTTTGATCGGTTACCTGCTTGCCGTCGATCGCCACCAGAATATCGCCGCCGATCACCAGTTGCTGCAATCCAGCCAACACAGGGCGATTGCCTCCGCGAATCCCGGCCTTCGCGGCAGGGCCGCCGGGCGTGACGCGCTCGATCATGATTCCCTGATCGACGCCCAAATTCAGCGCCTGCGCCAGCCCCGGCCAGATGGCGCGCGCGGAGGCGACGCCAAGCGTTGCATGCACCACGCGGCCTTGCGTGATCAACTCCTGCGCCACGCGCTTTGCCGTGTTGATGGGAATGGCGAACCCGATTCCCGCCGTGGTGCCGCTGGGAGAGAAAATCGCGCTGTTAATGCCGATCACCTGACCATGCGTGTTCAGTAGCGGTCCTCCGGAATTTCCGCGATTGATCGCGGCGTCGGTCTGGATGGCTTCATCAATAAAGGTGTTTTCGTCCGTCTGCACCGTGCGGCCGAGCGAGCTGATAACCCCCGTCGTTAGCGTGCTCTGAAATCCAAATGGATTGCCGATCGCCAGCACGCGCTGGCCGACAACCAGGCCGCGCGAGTCGCCCAGCGGCAGCGGCGTCAGCTTGCGGCCGTGCGCATCGATTTGAATCAGCGCGATATCGTTGCGCGTGTCCGCGCCGATGTATTTCGCGATGTAGCGCGATTGGTCGCCGAGCGTTACCTGAATCGTTTGCGCGCCGGCGACGACGTGGTAATTCGTGAGGATGTGGCCTTGCGCGTCGATCAGAAATCCCGAGCCGGCGCCTTCCACCGGCACCGGATCCATAAAGAAATCGTACTGCACCATGCGGGTAACGATATTCGCGACCGCGGGCGAAGCCTGCTTGTAGATGCGGACGTTTTCGGCCTCAATCGGGTCGAGACCCTCGGGCGATGCGGCCGCAGCGGCAACCGGTTCGGGGGGCGGTGGCGGAGAAAGCGCTCCCACAGAGGCAGGCTGACGCTGTCCATAGCGCGACCCAATCCAATACGCGCCGAGGCCGATGATCACTCCGATCACCA
>JASHWB010000355.1 GCA_030044295.1 Candidatus Acidiferrales bacterium | reverse complement strand
CGCAAGGCGGTTGGGACCGCCGGAAACCGGCCTTGCGTGGCGGTAGGGTGAACGATTTGTTAAGATGCGCGCTGTGACTTCTTCGTCGCCGCGCTCGCAACCCAAATCGCGGAGCGGTCCCAGCGTGCCAGGTGAAGCTCGCGCGGAGATTCAGCTGGGAGAATTGATTGAGCGCTACCTTGCCGCGAGCGGCGCCTACGGCAATCCCGCGGCCCTTTCCGCGCTGGGCCTTTCGCCCGGGCAGACGGAAAGGGCGTTCAGCCAGTTCGACGAAGACTACATGATTTCGCGCTTCCTTCACTTCTCTAATCAATCCGGCGAAGCTTTCCGGATCAACGGGTTCCCGCAGACGCACGTCGCGATCGACGCCGGAATTAAAGCGGTTCTCTGAGCCCAATTCTCGGACGGTCGATCCTGGCGCGCGCCGCGGAAACCGTTGCGCGTCGAGCCGCGCTCGGGATTAAGCCGTGTGCGCTCGCTGCTGCTGTTGCTTGGCCATGGCCTCCTTGGCGCGCTTTTCCATCTCGGCCGGCGCCACATCCTCGATGTGCTGGCCCAGCGACCAGGAATGGCCAAACGGATCTGTCAGCCGGCCATAGCGGTCGCCCCAGAACATGTCCGTCAGGGGCTGTGTCTGTTTAGCTCCGGCGGAGAGTGCTTGCTGGAAGGTTGAATCGACGTTGTCGAGATAGAGGAAAATGCTGACGGTCGACGGGCCCATCGGCTGCGGCGCGCGAACTTCGTTACCCGCCGGCGATGCGCCCAGCATGAGGATTGAGTCGCCGATTTTTATTTCGGCGTGGGACACTTTCCCGTCAGGTCCGCTCATGCGCATTACTTCCTTCGCGCCGAAGGCGCGCTTGTAGAAGTCGATTGCCTGTGCGCCGTCCTGAACCGCGAGGTACGGGGTCACAGAGTGGAATCCCTCCGGTACTGGTTTGACTTGCTTAGCCATTCTTTCCTCCTTCTTTGAGGTTTGCTTCTGGGCGGGGCTTGGGAAAAACGGTGGGCGATTAGCGTTCGAGGGAACGCGGGACGATTGGGCCAGCTTCCTCGCTTCTACCGCAACGCGGGGTGAAAATCAAATGTGGGATCGACGTCCACCGGCACGTCCGAACACTTCGCCAGCGCGGCCGCTAGTTCAGGAGGCATGACAGCATATTTTTTGAACCAGGCGTCGGTACCCGCGCGGTCGCCGGTGGCTTCGAGCGTCAGCAGTTTTTTCGCGAGCGAGTCGATCGCCGCGGGCATTTTCGAGAAGTCGGCCTCATAGAGGCCGGTGCCCTGATCACGGCGGATCGCGTCGTGTTCGGCCAAATAGCTCAATTCCATCATCATGCCCTTTCCGTGTGCTTCGGCGATGCCGAAGCGGATGGTGCGGTACAAGTCGCCCAGGTAGCCGGCATAGATTTGGTTGAGCTTATCCTTGGGAATGACGCCATGCTGAACGAGCCAATAAACGCAGCGCATGCCGACGACGTCCGCCTTGGCTTCTTCGAGCGCCGAATATTCCGGGCCGATGGCTTCACCGATGCCGACCTTTCCGCCCGAAGCGCGCACATACGACGGCCCCAGGCCGTGCGAGATTTCGTGCAGGATGACGAATTGCATCACGCCGTCGCCGTTGACCATGCTGGCTTGATTCGGAACCATCAGGTGCTGCACGAGCGGCACGATGACGTCATCGACGCGCGCGTCCATGAAATTCTTCCAGAAGATTTTCTTCGAGCCTTTCAGTACGTGGATGCGCGGGTCATTGGGCAGATTGTCGGCGACGGCCTGATAGCCATGGAGGAGGTCGCCCGAGCGGTAAATTCCGTCCACCACTTCCATGGGAGATTGCTTGCCGCGCTTCGATGGCAAGTCGGCTGCGGGCAGCGGGAGCGATTCCTGCAACTGCGGGATGTACTTCTGATAGACGGCGAGCTTTTGGCTTTCGGCGTCGTTACGGATCAGGATTGATGCGCCGTAGGACGTTTTCACCCCGAGCAAACCATCGAGATAGACCTCGTAAGGCGCGAAAATGATGTCGAACTTGGGATTCTTCAGATCGAGCCAGGCGATGTCGCTCTGGAAATAATCATCCGTGAGCAGCGCGTGGGCGCGCAGGCGAAGGAAATTGGCGAACGCGGGATCGGGACTGAACTCGGAGGCCTCGCGCAAGTCCCGCGCCATGGGAACGAGAAATTCCCGGTAGGCGGTGTGATAGGGAACTGCTTTCAGATTTTCACCGTCGCGTACGACGATGGTCCAGGGATCGTAGAGTGCTGCTTTTTGATCGGGATGCGCGGTGTCGTATGAATCGAATTCCTGTTTGGTGATCCCCCATGGGAAAAAGGCATGGCCAGGCGGCATCGGCTCCATGGATCCGAGTCCGACGAAAGGCCTGTTATCGTCGATGAGATCCCAGCGGTCGCCATTGATCTTCAGATATTCGCGGATCAGCTCGCTTTGACGGTCGTGCTTGTCAGCAAGTGAGAGATAGAGTTTCAGGCCCTCAGGATCGCTTTGGCGCCAATAAATGCAATCGAGGAGACCCGCGGCGTCGACGAGCTTATCGACCATTTTTTTTTCGTTGGCGGTTAGGCCGCTCTCGTCGAAGGAGATGTGGATGGGTTTGAACTTGGCGACTTGTTGCGCCAGGTCGGGAGCGACGACGAGTTTCGATGGCGTGGATGATTTCATAGCGGCGGAATGCTTCATGTGTTTGGCCGATTGCGCGTTAGCGGGGTAAGCCGCGACAGCAATCAGAGCGAGCAGCCAGGCGAAAACTGGCGAATTGAGATGCACCGGGACGTTCCGCCCTTGATTTGGGATGTGCATTTGTTTTCTGTGACTTACGCCGACCAAAGGTTGATTGGCTGTTCCGCCCCTGGTCGAGTGCAGACAACGGCACGTGGGGCGGTCTCGTCTGGCCTCCCGGAGCGAGGAAAAGGAAAGAAGGCGCGAGAAGGCTGGCGAGAAGCGGCGACGGAGTAGGTTCGCGGCTCTGAGCGCGAACCGACAATCGCCACCTTGACCGCCATTCATTCCACCTGCCCCCCCTTACGGCACAAATCCACCCACCAAACCAAGCATCCACCTTGTGCCCCCACGGGGAGATTTTCAACAGAAAAGAAGGACAGGTAAGCACAGGTGAAGGACAGGTAACGGTACCCTGTCCTTCGGGCTGCGTTTACGACGCGCTTGCGTTACAGAGTGGCAAGCCGGGCACAAGCAAGGAACTTGGGGAGTCTATCTACGGCGTGGACCCGAAGCGGCAGGCGTATATTTGCGGTACTAAACGCATCAATAAATCGTGATTAACGAATTCGGTTATAAGCGGGCGGGCGAGTACATAGCCTGCCGTCAAGGAGGGCAGCATGAAAAAGCCTGTCGCGTGGACGTGCGTGTTTTTGGTGCTGGGATTGGGGATGGCCTGCAATACAGCGGCACAAGAGAAACGGGCGACGAATGCGAAGCCGAGCAATGCCGCCCCCAAAAGCTCGCAGCCGGCGGCTGGGCCGAGCGAATCGACGACGAGGCTGCCGGTGGAGCGAGTGGTCCTGTACAAGAGCGGCGTCGGCTATTTCGAGCATGAAGGAATGGTGCGAGGAGACCAGAGCGTCAGCATCGATTTTACAAGCGGCCAACTGAACGACGTGTTGAGCTCGCTGACGGTGCTGGACCTCGGGGGCGGGCGCATCGCGGGCGTGAATTACAACTCGGAAGCGCCGCTGAGCCAAAGGCTGGGTGCACTGAGGCTGCCGCTGGCGGAAAACACGGACGTCTCGCAGTTTTACGGCGCGTTGCGCGGCGCGCGGCTGGAAATTCATAGCGGGAATAGCACGATTACGGGACGACTGTTGAGCGTGGAACAGAAGACAAACGTGATGGGAGGCGCGACGGAGCAAGTGGCGCTCGCGACTGTGGTGAGCGATACGGGCGAAGTGCGCAGCGTGGAAATCACGCCAGCGGTAACCGTAAAGCTCGCGGACCGCGACGTGACGGGTGAAGTGCAGAATTATTTGTCGTTGCTCGCTTCCGAGCGGCAAGCGGATCTGCGGAGGATGACCATTCAGACGGAGGGAACGGGCGAGCGCCAGCTGTACGTGAGCTACATCAGCGAGGTGCCGATTTGGAAGACGACGTATCGCATCGTGTTGCCTTCGAAGGCGGGCGATGATCCGCTGCTGCAGGGCTGGGCGATCGTGGACAATACGGTGGGAGAAAATTGGAACAACGTGCAGTTGTCGCTTGTGGCGGGCGCGCCGCAGTCGTTCATTCAGCAGCTTTCGCAGCCGTACTATTCGCGGCGGCCGGTGGTACCGCTGCCGGAGAACGCGCAGCTGACGCCGCAGACACATGAGAGCGCGATGGAGGGTGGAGTCGGCGCGCTCTCGGGACAGGTGGCGGACGCGAGTGGCGCGGCGATTTCGGGGGCGCAGTTGAAACTTTACAACGCGAGCGGTGAAGTGGTAGCAACGACAACGAGCGACAACCAAGGGAAGTACGAGTTCGGCGACGTGCAAGGAGGGAGTTATCGACTGGAGGCTTCGTCACCGGGATTCCAAACAACCGCGATGCAGGGGGTATCGCTCGGCGGCGGGCATCAGAGCACACAGGATTTGACGCTAGGAGTAGGGTCAAGCATGCAGACCGTGACGGTGGAGGCGCGAGCGCCTGAAATCGAAACGGAAACCGCGACGGTATCCTCCGAACGCGCCGGTAACCTGGGGACGGGCAACGAGCTGGGCGGAAATGAAGCATCCGGCACCGGCGTCGCAGGCGGAACAGGAGTTCCCGGTGGGATCATCGCAGGTTTGGGCGCGCCGGCACCGATGTCGATTGACGAGGCACGACGACAGATGGAAGCGGCGGCGCGCGGAATCGAACTCGGCGATCTATTCGAATACAAGCTGAAGGATCGAGTGACGATTGGCAAGAACGAATCGGCGCTGGTTCCGATTGTACAGGCGCACGTGAAGGCCCAAAAAGTGTCGCTCTGGAATGCGTCGCTGGGGTCGGAGCGGCCGCTGCGTGCGATCTGGCTAACGAACACGAGCGGGCTAACGCTCGATGGAGGCAGCTTTAGCGTGCTGGAGGATGAGACGTTCGCAGGCGAGGGTTTGACCGATCCGATTAAGCCGGGCGAGAGGCGATTGGTTTCGTACGCAAGTGATTTGGGAGTGCGCGTGGATTCGAATTCGCAGTCCGCCTCGGAGCCAGTAACAAGCGTGCGCATTGGCCACGGAATGATGGTGCAAACCAGGGAGACGCGGCAGGAGACAACCTACACAGTAAAGGACGACGATACGACGCCGCGAACAGTGGTGATCGAACATCCGTTACGGACTGGGTGGGCGCTGGAAAAGGATGGACCTCAACCAGAGGAAACCACTTCGACCGCGTACCGGTTCATCGTGGACGTAGGTCCCAAAGAGACGCAAACGCTTGACCTGCACGAGGTCAGGCCGATATCGACGAGCTACGCACTGACGAATATGAACGGTGACTTGCTGGCTGTGTTTGTGCGTCAGAAATCGATCACGCCGGAAATTCAGGAGGCGCTCGAGAAAGTTATCGACCAAAAGAACAAAGTGGCCGCACTGCAGGATGAAATCAATAAGCGAGAAAACCAGCGGCAGCAAATCTTCGATGACCAGCAGCGCCTGCGCGAGAATTTGAAGGCGCTGAAGGGAACTGCGGAAGAGAAGGCGCTTACGCAACGATACGTTCAGCAGTTGAACGATGAAGAGACGCAGCTGGCCACGCTGCAAAAGCAATCGGCGGACTATTCGGCGCAGCGGGACAAGGCGCAGGCGGATTTGAATGCGATGATCGAGCGGATGTCGTTCGACACGACGCTGTAGCGGATGCGGCAAACAGCCCGTAAGCTCTGACCCGGGCGGCGCGCGACGAGACCGTGCTGGAGCGGATCAGCGCAACGTTCGCGTGCCACGCTGAAGCGTGGCGCTACACAACCAGCGACCAAGGGCGGCGGTATCGAAGGCTTGAGGCATAGAGGGAGGGGTTTTGTCCTCGGGGCGAGCGAAGGCTCACGGGCTGATTCTGGCGTGCGCGGTTGCGGTCGGCGGCGGCTTCTCGGTTGCGAAAACAGGCCAGCTGCCGGGGTGGACGCACTACGTTAACGCGCGGTGGGGATTTTGCATCGATTACCCCTCTGGATGGAAAGGCAGCGAGGCAAAGGACGGCTCCGGCGTAATGCTGTACCCGTATCCCAGCAGAGGCCCGAACAGCGGTCCCTACATTTCCATAAGCGGAACGCCAGATCAGCCGGACGTGGACAACGCGAACGTCGTGCTAGACGATTCTCCGCCGCTGGACCTGGAAGGGAACTTTAGGCGCGCTCTCGAGAATCTCCGAAAGTACGACCATGCGTCAGACATTCGCGTACTGGAAAGACGCACGCTTGAATTTCAAGGCTATGAGGCGTTGAGCACAAAGTTCCTGTATGAGACTGGATCGAACGCGACACAAGTGGCCGACGAAACTCTGTGGATCAACAGGGAATATATTATTTTCACGGCGACTCTATGGGGCACGCCCCGCCAAGTGGACGCGCTTAAGGCCGCGTATCGGGAGATTGTGGAGCATCGGTTTAAGCTGATTTGCGGCGGCAAAAGGTAGTTTTTTCGGGGGCGTCACTTACGGCGTGTGATTGAAGAGCCTCCCGGTCAGGCGACGTGACCGCGATGCGCACGAAATGCCGTCTGTTACGCTTTTGGCTTGGAAACCTGGGTTTCGTGTTGCGTATCGACTGGCAAAGGCGCTAGCGTGTTAGGTCTGAGGGCGATCCGGCTGTAATGACGAAACGTCGAAACGCAGCTATAGCCGTCGTGCTGATCGTTGCGCTTTGCGCATTCAGCACGGTGGTACTGGCTCATTCGGACGGACTGGGTCACAGCGAAGAGCATTGCACCTGCCAGCTGTGCCACATCCAGCACGTAGCAGTGCCTCAGCCGAGCGCCCCTGTACAGGTTCCGCTCGCGCTGCGTGTGTTGCGGATTGTCGCCGAACAGCAAAGCTCTTCGATCATCATTTCCGATTTCATCCCTAGCGCACCTCGAGCACCTCCCGCGTAGTTCGTAATTTCCAATTTCAAAAGACGCTCTCCCATCGCCCGCCGCTTAGTTTCGCGGCGCGCGCCATATTCCATTTCATCACCACGGCTGCGTTAGCGCGGCGTGGGCCGCACTCATAGGGAGAAAAAATGAAATTCGGGCGTTCGCTATTGAATGCATTGGCGATTGCGATGCTTTTTCTGAGCGCCGCGGTTGTCGTACGCGGACAAGCAGGGACATCAGGAACGATCACCGGCACGGTGACCGATCCCGCCGGAGCAGCGATCCCGGGCGCAACGGTGACGATTCACAATCCGGTGAGCGGTTACGAGGCAAGCGCGACGACCGATGGCAATGGGAACTTCAACCTTCCGAACGTGCCGTTTAATCCGTATCACATGACGGTGACGGCCAAAGGGTTTTCCGCGTACGTGCACGATGTGGAGGTGCGATCGATCCTGCCGGTCAATGTGACGCCGAAACTGGAGGTGGCGGGCGTGAGCACGACGGTGACGGTGACGGGCGCCGAGGATTTGATCGAGAACACGCCGACAGCGCACACGGATATATCGCGACAGCTTTTCCAAGAGGTGCCGCTGGAGAGCCAATCGTCATCATTGAGCTCGTTGGTGACTGCGGCGTCTCCGGGAGTTGCGGCCGATTCCAACGGCTTGTTCCACGGATTGGGCGATCACGCGGAGAATTCGTTCTCGATCGATGGGCAGCCGATCACGGATCAGCAGAGCAAAGTCTTTTCCAATCAAGTTCCGGAACAGGCGGTCCAGTCGATGGAAGTGATCGAAGGCGCGCCGCCCGCGCAATACGGCGACAAGACCAGCCTGGTGATCGATGTGACGACACGTTCAGGGCAGGGAATGACCACGCCGCACGGCACCGTGGGCGCGTCATATGGAACGTTCGGCTCATCGACTAGCAATTTTGATTTGGGATATGGAGGAGCGAAGTGGGGAAATTTTATCGCGGCGAATGGACTGAACACCGGCCGGTTCCTCGATGCGCCGGAATACAGCGTGATGCACGACAAAGGCAATGAGGAAAATGTATTCGACCGCATGGACTACCAGTTCGATCCCAACGACACGGCGCACCTGAATTTTCAGTATTCGAGGTCGTGGTTCCAGACGCCCAATTCGTTCGACTCGCAGTTTGCTTCGCCATGGTGGGGCGTAACTGTTGACAACGGCGGCTTGGCGCCGGACGCGGCGGAAGGGTGCCTGCTGTCGTTCTGCGGCCAGCCAGTGGGTGCGGCGGACCAGCGGTCGCAAATCAGCACGTTGGATATCGCGCCGACGTGGAACCATATCATCAACATGAATACGATCGTGACGCTGGAAGGCTGGACGCGCCGCGATGCGTACGACTACTACCCGAGCGGCGATCCGTTCGCCGACCTCGGGCCGTTCAGCTTGCAGAGGGAGAGCGTGGGGCAAGCCCGCACTCTGCTGAATGGCGGCGGGCGCGCGAGCGCTTCCTATGTGAAAGGCATCCACAACGTCAAGGCGGGAGTGAGCTACGAGCAGACGTTGCTGAATGAGAACGATAAGCTGGGCATCGTTGATCCGACGCTGAACGCTCCGTGCATCGGACTAAATACGAACCCGCTGACGGAGGCTTTTGCCGCGTATGCCGCGGTACAGGGATTTACGGATCCCAGCCAATGCACGGGGGCGCTACAGCCGAATATCGAATCGAACCCCAATGCTCCGGCAAGTCCAAACAACCCGAACCTCGTGAGCACGGCGCTGTATCCGCTTTACAACCCCGTACTCGCGCCGTACGACCTGACGCGCGGTGGAACTCCGTACGACTTCTACGGTCACACGGACATAAAAGAGCTGGCTATGTACGTGGAGGATTCGATCACCTGGAGGGATTTCAATTTCAACCTGGGAATTCGGGGAGATTTGTACAACGGGCTGACCGTGGCGCGGGAGGCAGAACCACGGCTGGGCGTCGCGTATAACATCAAGTCGAGCAACACCGTGCTGCGGTTTTCGTACGCGCGGACGATGGAGACGCCGTTTAACGAGAACCTGGTGCTCTCGAGCGTCGGTTGCGAGAACCCCGTGCTGAACCCGCTGCTGCTGTGCAGCTCGAATGCGTTCACTCCGATCGCTCCCGGGCGCCGGGACGAATACCACGCCGGGCTACAGCAGGCCTTTGGGCGCTATCTGGTATTCGATGGCGAGTACATCTGGAAGTACACGACCGGCGCGTACGACTTCAGCGTGCTGGGCGCCACTCCGATTACGTTTCCGATCGAGTGGACCAAGTCGAAAATTCCCGGGTTCACCGCGAAGCTGAATCTGACGAACTATCACGGCGTGACGGCATACGTGGTGATGTCCAGCGTGGCGGCGCGATTCTTCCTGCCGCAAGTCGGCGGAGCGGGGGCAACTCCCGCAGCGCCGAGCGGCGTTTTCCGTATCGACCACGACGAGGCGTTCAACCAAACCACGCACATGCAATACCAACCGTGGAGGAATGGACCCTGGCTCGGATTCAACTGGCGCTACGACAGCGGCCTGGTTGCGGGCGCGGTGCCATGCTACTTCCCGGGCAATGCGAGCTGTCCAAACTCGCTTACGAACTACACGTTTCCGAACACGACCGTTTCTCCGGCAGCCATAAGCATGCTTGCCGCGAATTACGGAGCGGTGCCTCTTTCTCCGGACCAGGAGTTCCAGGCCGGGTTCGCGTGCAACGGCGTGGCAGCGACGGCGCCGAATGCCGCGAATCGCTTCGGCGCGCCGATCAGTTACGGCGGAGCAGTGAACGTGTGCCCCGCGAGTGCGCTGACGTCAAGTCTGGTGAAGATCCCCGCGCCGAACACGGAGGATGACGATAAGAATCCGCCGCGCATTCAGCCGAGGAGTCTTTTCGATCTGGCCATCGGCGACGACAACTTGTTTCACGGCGACAAATACAAATGGAGCGCGCAGGTAACAGTGATCAATATTGCGAACAATTACGCGCTCTACAATTTCCTGTCAACGTTCAGCGGAACGCATTACGTAACGCCGCGAACGTTGGCTGGTGAGATTGGCTTCCACTTTTAACACCGCCGCAGAGACAACAGATGCAACGCTACCGTTGTAGGGCGTCCATTCGCGTCGGTCGCAAGGTACTGCGAAAATGCCACGCGGAATGGCTACAAGGGGTGCCACTTCAAAACCGCAAAGCGGTCAGAAGTGGGCACCTCAAATTTGGACGCGATTGGAGAATAATCCTGTTCGTGCTTTTTCTTTGCGCCGTCGCTTGCTTGGCGGCTGAGTATATTGTGTTGAAATTTCCACCGTGAGCGCGACTGCGGCGCGCAGCCACTACGCGGAAGATTAGTTGTCTGCGGCCGTGTGCGCGGTACGTGCCCCGTTGACGAAAATCTCCGCGCTTGAGACATCTTAATTACAGTGAATATTGACGAGCATTTGAGGCTGACCGGCCGCGCGCTGAAGGATTGGCTGATCGCGCAGTGCGAGGACTCGCTCGTAGTGGGCGCGCTCTGGTATATCGGGCTGCGCCTGCTCCGTGTGCCGCTGGCGCCTCTGTGGGCGGGATTGGCGGCGCTGCTACAGTTCGTTCCACATCTTGGTCCCGCGCTGGGCATGGTGGCACCGACCGTAGCCGCTGCGATCCACTTTGGCGATTGGGAGCATCCGCTGTATGTCCTGATGCTCTACGCCGGCATCGCGGTGTTGGACGCGCTCGCGCTGCAGCCATATCTGATGAAGCGGACGGCGAAAGTGCCGATCTGGGCATCAATCGTCGCGCCGATCGTGCTCGCGTTCGTCATTCCGTTTTGGGGTGTGTTTCTGGCGCCGCCGCTGCTGGCGGTGGTTTACGCGTACAAGTGGCATTTGGAGCACGCGGGGAGGCCAGTGAACTAGCAACACCCTGAGAACCCGTAGTTAAAGTGTCAGCGGGTGGCGACGGACGAGCCGGAGAGGCGTTCGCCGAGAGCTTTGTGTTCTTCGCGGAGCGCGGCGGGAAGTCGGCTGCCGAACTTCTCGAAAAATTTGCCGACCGCCTGATCTTCTTCCACCCAATCGTTCACGTCCACATGGAGCAATTCGTCGAGCATGGTGCGCGAAATGGAGAGGCCATCGAGCGTGAGTGAATTGGCAGTGGGCACGAAGCCGATGGGAGTCTCCGTCGCGTCGGCGCGATGCTCGATGCGGTCGAGCATCCATTTCAGCACGCGGACGTTCTCGCCATAGCCGGGCCATAGGAATTTATTGTCCGGGCCACGACGGAACCAGTTCACGTGGAAAATTTTCGGCGGATTCTTCAGCTTCCGGCCCATTTCGAGCCAGTGGGCGAAATAATCGGCCATGTTGTAGCCGCAGAAGGGAAGCATGGCCATGGGATCGCGGCGCGTTACGCCGACTGCGCCCGTCGCGGCGGCGGTGGTTTCCGAGGCCATCGTGGCGCCGACGAACACCCCGTGCTGCCAATCGAATGATTCGTACACGAGCGGAGCGACGCGCGCGCGGCGTCCGCCAAAAATAAACGCCGAAATCGGCACGCCCGCAGCATCTTCCCAATGCGATGAAATCGAAGGCGACTGCGAGGCGCGGACCGTGTAGCGCGAATTCGGATGCGCTGCCGTCGCTTTGCCGGGCGAGTAGCGATTGCCGTGCCAGTCGATCAGGTTGCCGGGCGCTTCGGCATTCATGCCCTCCCACCAAGGCTCACGCGACTCCGTCATCGCGACATTGGTGAATATCGTGTCGTGATGGATCGCGTTCATCACGTTGGGATTGGTTTTGGCGTTGGTGCCGGGAGCGACACCAAAAAATCCCGCTTCGGGATTGATCGCGCGCAGCGTGCCGTCTTTAGCGATATGCATCCAGGCGATGTCGTCACCGATGGTCCAGACGCGGTAGCCCTCGGATTCGAGCGCGGAAACCATCATGGCCAGATTCGTCTTGCCGCAGGCACTCGGAAACGCGGCCGCCATGTACGTAACTTTGCCGCTGGGATCTTCGAGACCGAGAACCAACATGTGCTCAGCCATCCACATTTGCTCGCGCGCCATCCAACTCGCGATCCGCAGCGCGAAGCACTTTTTCCCGAGCAGGGCGTTGCCGCCGTAGCCGGAACCGACGCTCCAAATCAATTTTTCTTCGGGAAAATGCAGAATGAAGCGGCGTTCGGGATTCAGATCGCCAACGGAATGAAGGCCGGGAACGAAATCGGAGGAGGCGCCGAGGCGATCGAGAGCTACTTTGCCCATCCGCGACATGAGGCGCATGTTGGCTACCACGTAGGCACTGTCTGTAATTTCCACCCCGATTTTGCTATACGGAGATTCTGCCGGGCCCATGATGTAAGGCACGACGTACATCGTGCGGCTGGCCATGCAGCCATCGAAAAGCGGACGAACTTTATCTTTTGCTTCCGCCGGAGCCATCCAGTTATTTGTCGGGCCGACGTCTTCTTTCTTACGAGAGCAGATAAAAGTAAGGCCTTCGGTACGAGCTACATCGTTCGGGCTGCTGCGGTGCAAGTAACAATTCGGGAAGGATTTTGGGTTCAGCTGATCGAAAGTTCCGTCGCGGACCATCTCGGCCGCCAGGCGGTCAATTTCGGCCTGGGAACCATCGCACCATACGATTCTTGAGGGTTTTGTTAGCCGTGCCGATTCTTCTACCCAACTTTCCAGCGGCGTGGACACCGGACCTCCAGGTTAAGTTACGCGCTCGCGGCACCGACCTCCTAGCGCCCTCGCCGTCTGCGCCAAATACGACCCATACTAAATAAAAATCATAGGTCACCGTGCACGCAAAAGCAAGGATCGGAAACGGTTTAGCTCGCGCCGATGCCGAAAAATGCTACGCTTCGAAGCGTGAAAACTAAGGTCATTTTGTCGATCTTGCTGGCGGCGCCGCTGGCTGTTCTGGCGCTGGAGGTTGGGGACGTTGGCGGGCTCGCGAACGTCGTCCGCTACGCGATATCGCCGGGGTTTATTTTCGGATTGCAGGCGCCATCGAGCGGGAGCTGGATCGGCGACATTTCGAACGCGCTGCGTATCGCAATCGCCGTGAATGAAGTTTATTACGCTGTTTTGATTTTCGCTTTGCTGAGCTGGCTGCGTCGCAGGAAACGGGCGGCGAAAACGCCGGCTGAAAAACTGATCTAACCCCCCGGCGCTAAGGCTCGGAGACATCTCGATTAATCACTCGGAGTCCATCTCTCGTACGATTTCCGTAAGCGGAGACCAAACGTGACGCGATGTTATACTCCACGCATGTTTGCACGGAAATTGCGACTGGAGATGACTATCGGAGCGGAACGCACGCTGGTGCCGCTCGATTGGCTCGATAGCTTTTGCATGCGCAACTTCACCGGCGCGGCGGAATTTGACGATACGCTGCCGACGGGCGATGGGCGAATGGAGGCCGGACTGCGCGTTGATCCCGAGCGGCTGGCCGCCGCGATGAGCGAATGGTTCACCAAGCGCGGGAAGGGAAATGGACAGCCGGTGACCGTCCAGATTCACCAGGACCCGGCGGCGCCATCGACCATTCCCGCGGACGTACCAGAAGCGCCTGCTTAAACAGGTTTCACGCGTCCTTGAGCCCGCAGCCCTCGACTGGCTGGTGGCCCATCCTGCTAATTAGTGACACAGCACACTCATCTCAGCGTTAGCGATGACCCAAGGGCAAACTACTTGTGCGCGACCGCGCCGGCGGCCTGGCGCTCAGGATGGTGGCTCGTGCGCACGGCCGCTTTGATTTTCGGCAGGACTGCTTCCGTGGCCGCTCTTCCGGCCGCGACGAGCTGCGGCGTCTTTGAAAATTCGTGCCAGAGGACGTTGTCCACATTCGGCTCGATCAGAATGTCGGTCTGCTCGCGCCAGGGCTGCGTCAGGTGCCGCTGAATAATTGAAAACGAGCGGCTGATCACTTCGATCGTATTGCGCGGGCGCTCTTCGAACAGTCCCGGATCGAGATACACGGAGATCACCAGTTCGGCGCCGAGTTCGCGAACGGCCTCTGCCGGAGCTGCCTGCGTCAAGAACCCATCAGCGAGAAAATGGCCGCGATATTCGACCGGCAAAAACAACCCCGGATAGGCGCACGACGCGCGCAGCGGCGGGCCGATTTCGCCGTCAGTGAAATGTACGCTTTTGCCGGTGACCAGGTCGGTGGCCACGATACTGAGCGGAATTTTCGTCTGGTGAAAATATTCAGCGGGCGTGAAGCGGTGAAGGAACGTTTCAAGACGCGTGTTGGAAGCCATGCCGTAACGCGATAGCGTCCAGCGGCCAAAATCGTGAAATGTGGTAAGCGATCCCTGGCTTTCCATGTAGTCGAGGGATGCTCCGCTCGCGTAAGCCGCCGCAATCAGCGCGCCGACGCTCGTGCCGGCGATGAAATCGACTGGGATTTCGTTTTCTTCGAAAACGCGCAGGACGCCCAGATGCGCAATGCCGCGGGCAAAACCTCCGCCAAGGGCCAGCCCAACCTTTGGGCGCACGCCGTCTTGCGGGTATGCGAACGAGCGTAGGCCGCGCACTGCTCGCGAAAGCCAACTGGTAACGGCTGCCATTGCGTGAATCTCCAGCCAAAAATACTGTAACAGAGTTGCGGCGCCGCGAGCGTTTCCCGTTGACCCTCGCTGACCGTTTTGTAACCATGAGCAATCGAGGAGCTCCTGATGAGACGCCCGATCGAACGAGCTGCCGTGCTCGGCGCCGGCACGATGGGTTCACGAATTGCCGCACACCTCGCCAACGCCGGAATCCCATGCTTTCTGCTGGATATCGTCCCCCCGGAACTTACGCCGGACGAAAAACGCAAAGGGCTCACCATCGAAAACCAGGCCGTTCGCAACCGGATCGTCTTGAACGGACTGGAAGCCGCAAAGAAGGCGCGCCCGGCGGCTTTTTTCACTCCCGAAACCGCGCGACTGATCACTCCCGGAAATTTCGACGACAATCTGGCCTGGTGCGCGCAGGCGGATTGGATCATCGAAGCGGTCGCGGAGAATCTGGAGATCAAGCGCAAGCTTTTCGAACGCGTGGAAGCGGTGCGCAAACCGGGGACGTTCGTCACCACCAATACATCCGGGCTGCCCATTCGCAAAATCTCCGAAGGCCGCTCGGAGGATTTTCGCAAGCACTGGGCCGGAACGCACTTCTTCAATCCGCCGCGTTACATGAAGCTGGCCGAAGTGATCCCCGGCCCGGATACGCTGCCTGAAGTGATCGAAGCCCTTTCGGAAATTTGCGATGTGCGGCTTGGCAAGGGCGTCGTGCTGGCGAAAGACACGCCGAATTTCATCGCCAACCGCATCGGGACCTTCTCGATGCTCAACGCCATCCGGCAGATGCAGGCGCTCGATATGACCATCGAGGAAGTGGACGCCTGCACCGGACCGGCGATCGGATGGCCGCGATCGGCCACATTTCGCACCGCCGATATTGTGGGGTTGGACGTCCTGGTGCATGTAGTGCGGAACCTCTACGAGAACATTCCGGACGATGAATCGCGCGAGCTATTTCGCGTCCCACCGCTGATCGAGGAAATGATGCAGCGCAAATGGCTGGGCGAGAAAACCGGCTGCGGATTTTACAAGCGCGTGAAGGGCGCGGGCGGCGAATCGGAAATCTTGACGCTCGATTGGCACACGATGGAGTACCGGCCACAGCGCAAGGCGAAGTTCGCGTCGATCGAAGCCGGGAAAGCGATTGAGGACACCGGACAGCGAGTGAAAGCGCTTTTCGATCCGGCCATCGAGGGAAAAGGCGACAAGGCCAACCGGTTTTTATGGGCGACGATGGGCGATACGTTCCTATATGCCGCCCGGCGAATTCCGGAAATCGCCAACAGCATCTTGGACGTGGACAAGGCGATGCGTTGGGGATTCGGATGGGAGCTTGGCCCGTTCGAGATGTGGGACGCCATAGGCGTTGAGCGCGTCGCGCAAGCGCTTGGGCGCGAGGGCAAGCAGATGCCGCCCCTCGCCGGGAAGGTGATGGCCGCGCCCCAGAAGGCGTTTTACGAAACGGAAAAAGGGCATGCGCGGTATTTCGATTTCGGCGCGAGCGCCCTGATGGCGCTCACCGAGCCGGCTGGCATGATCTTCCTGAAATCGTTGAAGGAGCGGTCGAAGTTGGTGTGGGAAAATTCCGGGGCCAGCCTGATCGATTTGGGCGACGGAGTGCTTTGCTGCGAGTTTCACACCAAGATGAATGCGATTGGCGGCGATATCGTCGCCATGCTAAACGCCGGTGTGGCGTGCTTGGAGACGGAGTTCGAGGCCATGGTGATCGCCAACCAGGGCCAGAATTTTTCAGCGGGCGCGAACCTCGCGCTGCTGCTGCTGACCGCTCAAGAGGGCGAATGGGACGACATCCACCTGGCGGTGAAGCAGTTTCAACGCGCGAACATGGCGATCAAATACGCGCCCAGGCCGGTCGTCGCCGCACCTCATGCGCTGGCGCTCGGCGGAGGCTGTGAGATTCCGCTGCACAGCGCACGTATTCATGCGGCGGCCGAAACCTATATGGGACTCGTGGAAGCGGGCGTGGGACTGATTCCCGGGGGCGGCGGTTCGAAAGAGATGCTCATCCGCGCAAACGAGCAGGCGGCCTCGGGCGGGAATCTCGATCTCTTTCACGTGTTGCGGCACGTCTTCGAAAACGTGGCGATGGCGAAAGTTTCCACCAGCGGCGAAGAGGCACGCACGCTCGGTTTCCTGCGTGACTCGGATTTGATTGCCATGAATCGCGATCGGCAGATCGCTGACGCGAAAGAAACGGCGCTGGAGATGGTGCGCGCCGGATATCACCCTCCTGCGCCCGCCGAAATCCGCGTGCTGGGCGAGGAATTTTACTCTGCGGCGAAGCTGGGCATTCACATGCTCGTGCGCGGTGAATACGCCACCGAGTACGACGGCGTGGTGGCGCGCAAACTCGCCTACATCCTCTCGGGCGGCGGGATCACCGCGCCGCAGACCGTCCCGGAGCAATACATCCTCGATCTCGAGCGCGAGGCGTTTGTCAGCCTGTGTGGCGAGCGCAAGACCCAGGAGCGCATCGCGCACACGCTGAAAACCGGCAAGCCTTTGCGCAATTGACGCGCTGCGCGCCTCACGAAGCGCGTCTCTGCTTCGATGTAGCTTGGACTGCCCTCATACGGTCCATGCAACTTTTTTCCCGCAGGCGTGTTCCTATCGAGCGAAGCCGCGCGTGTTCGTGGTGTCCCTAAGAAACGCAGCGGCGATGGGTAGGGGTTTTGGCGAACGACACTTTCCTGGAACTCTTTGTGGCCGCGCGCGGAAACTGTCTGATGATGTAATCGCGCCGAAGCGGACGTTGTCTGCGCCGGTGAATACGATCGTTGGGGAGCTTCTTTGATGAGGACTACGCGTACGTTTGTGTCTTTGACGGCGGCTGTATTCGCGGCGGCATTGGCTCTAACGGGCTGTGGCGGCGGGGGGAATAGCGGCGGAGGGAGTTCTGCGCCGCCCGCCAGCGGGGTGGTTACCGTTTATCCGGGAACCGCGTCCGTGCCCGCGGATGCGAGCGCCCAGGTGCAGTTCAGCGCGTTTCTGCCCAGCCAACCCTCGGCGACGTTCAGCTGGAGCGTGAGCGGCACGAGCGATGGAACCATCAACGCCAGCACCGGCGTTTACACGCCTCCTACGTCCGTGCCCAGTCCCGCGACGGTGACGGTCACAGCGACCGATACCTCTGCGACCAGTGAGAAGGGAACGGCGACGATCACGATCGTTGCGATGCAGGGCGTGACGGTCAGTCCGGCCGCGCTCGCGCTTCCAGCTGGCACGACCGCGACATTCTCAGCGACGGTCAGCGGGAATCCCATCACGCCGACGTGGCAGGTAAACGGAGTGGCTGGCGGAAACGCGAGCGTGGGCACGATTACGGCAAATGGCGTTTATACGGCGCCGCTCACGCCTCCAAGCGGTGGCTCAGTCACCATAACGGCGGTGAATGGCGGGTCCAACGGCACGGCGACAGCGACCATCGTGTTCTCGGACAATTCTCTGAATGGCTCATACGCGTTTTCCTACTCGGGTTCCGATGCCTCCTCGTCGCTCAGCGGAGGCGAGGTGCCCCCGGTATTAGCGGTAGCTGGGAGCTTCGCGGCCGATTCATCGACCGGTACGATCAGCGTATTAGAGGATTACAACAGCCCGGGATCTTCAACGATAGCCCAGGCATTGTCGCTGTCCGGTACCTATCAGGTGAATCCGGACGGAAGCGGCTCTGCTACATTCGCCAACCCGGCTACGTTGTCGGGAACGGAGGTATGGCAATTCACACTGGCGGCGGGAACATCGGGTGGTGTTTCGCGGCAGGCGTTGCTGGTGCGATTTGACGGCACCGCGACGGGCAGCGGCACGATCGATCTACAAAATACCGCACAACTGAGCAGCCTCTCATCCATCTCAGGAAACTACGTCTTCAACCTCTCCGGCCTTGATTCCGATGCCGTTCCATTGCAAATGGCGGGAATTTTCGCGGCTGATGGATCGGGGAATATCCCAATCAATTCGGGTGAGGAGGATATCAACGACAGCGGTGATTCGGAGACACAGCTGAACTCGCCAGATCTGTCACTCAACGGCACCTATTCTCTCGATGCAGGGCGCTTAGGGAGTGGAAGAGGTTTTATCACGCTGAACAATACCAGCGGAGCGACAATCGTCCACAGCGCGGAATTTGCATTCTATATGGTCGATAGCACGCATCTGAAGCTTGTCGAGATCGACAGCAATGCGCTGCTTTCCGGCGATGTTTACGCGGCCCCGGGCACGACAAGGGGGAATTATCAGCTCTCCAGCTTTAGCGGCAATTATGCATTCACGCTCGGCGGTTCCGACCTGAACAGCGGGAATCCATACGCCCAAGGCGGAGTTTTGATCGCCAACGGGAACGGAGGAGTCACCGGTGGGGTCGTGGATGTAAGCGACGGCGGGAACCGGCAATTGAACGTGAGTGTCGCGAGCACGAGCTACAGCGTGGACCCGAGCCTCGGCCGAATCGCCTTGCCCGTGATGTTTGGCAACACAACGATCAATTATGCCGCCTATGCCGCATCCAACGGCTCGCTCCAGATAATTTCCCTTGATCCCGTTTTCATGGATTCGGGCGCAGGTTTCCTGCAAACCAGCACCTCCACGCCGCAGGGCGGATTCGGGCTGAATTTGAGCGGCGTACTGAACTCCAATGGTGGTCCCGAACAGGACGTGGCCGGACAAATCAGTATTCCCGCTAGCGGCAGCCCGACAGGCAACCTCGCCATTAACGACTTCGAGAACTCCGGTAAGGTTACAGCCGGGGTGCCAATCGAATCGAACACTTCGATCGGAGCGGCTGGCTCGAACGGCCGCGGCACGGCAACAATTGCCTCGCACCTCGAAACCTATCCGCTGATCTACTACACGATTGACGGTAACAACGTGCTGCTCTTCGAATCCGATTCGTCGCGCACAATGATAGGCACGCTGGCGCGACAGTACTAATCAGTCGTAGATTTCGGCGCAGCTTCGTTGCAGCCGCTTTTCGACGAGCCAAGAGCGCGCGGCCGCGGGTTCTGCCTCGTCGCAATGGCGCCGCGGTGTAGTGTTTACGAACGGGTACGAAGGTACTATTGCCGCTATTTGTCCTGCCCTCCCAAAATCTACAAGTACGAATCGAGTAGCTTCGTTTTGGGGGACGGCCTCGCGCCGTTTGCTGCGCCATGACGCCAACGAAAGAATCCGCGGAAGTCGCAAGCTCTCCATCTGAATCCTCACAACTGAAGGGGCGGTCGAGACCGGAATCAACCCACATGCGAGCGGACGCGGTGTCGCTCGAAGTTCCGATAAAGGTGCATGGCTCGCTGGTGCCGAACCTTTCGGTGGCCTTGCCCACCGGTGGGGCGCAAGCGCAGCCGTTTGAAGAGCAGACGTCCACGATGATCGTGTTTCCGCAGGGCGGCGTGCTGAAGATGTCCACGGCAGTCAGCGCAGGCCAGGCGATGGTGCTGACGAATCTGAAGTCGCGGCAGGAAGCGATTTGCCGCGTTGTGAAGGTTCGCGCCTACGGCAACACGCAGAGCTATGTGGAAATCGAGTTTACCAGCGCCCAACCGGGGTACTGGGGCGTGTACTTTCCGACGGACAGTCCGGAAGTGGCGCGATTAGCGCAACAACAGCCGTCTGCCGCACCGCCGGCATCCCTGCAATCGCCGCCCGTGCCTCCTCCAGCATCGTCCGCGCCTCAACATCCCGCCCCGGCCGCTGAACGAAAGCTTCCTGAGGTGGTTCCAGCACGTGTGCAACCGGCAACACCGGCCGTCAAATTGCCCGACCAGTTATCAACGAGCGCGGAGGTTCGACACGCGCCACTTGCACCGCCTCGGACACCGGCGCCTGCCAAGTTGCCTGAATCATCGTTCGCCTCGATTGGTACGAAAGAGGAAGTGTTGGCTCCTGCGGATGCGACCCGCGAACCGCGGGCGAGTTCGTTCCCGGACAGAAGTGCGAAAAGTACGATGGACAAAGATCACGACGTCAGCGATGCCATCGACGCACTGATTGTCACTTCCGCAAAACCGGCTGCAGTGCCTCGCGTCGAACAACACGAAACCAACGCTGCGACCTTCGCCTCGAAAGCGTTTGAGCCGCTCGGTTCGGCGGCGGAGGCGCGCCCGCGAACGCCGAAGCAAATGTTCGGCGTGACGCTCGATTCAGCGATACACGCCGAGAAGCCATCGCGCGAACGAGGCAGCAAATTGTGGATCCCCGTCGGTATCGCGGCAGTGGCGGTATTGGCCGCGGCCGGAGCGTACTACTTCCACTTTTGGCCTTCTGCGAATAAGTCTGTTTCGACTCCCGCCACGCCCGCCGTTGTTACGGCTGCCGCTCCACCATCGAATCCCCAGCCTGTCACACCGCAACCGGTCGATCAAAATGCCGCCGCGCCACAGGTGACGCCCGATCAATCCGCCGCGTTACAGTCGCCAGACGTTTCCGCCGCGGAGGACGCGTCGCGCGACAGAGAGTCCGCGCCGAGTTTCGATGCAGTTGGCTCGTCGAGGGAACGACGGTCAGCCGACACTAGGCAGGCGGTCGCGGCAAAGACTCAGCCGCAGGTTGCGATCCCGAGCACGTTCGGCACGCTGAACACGCGTCCTATCCTCTCCCGTGATACGGTGCCTGCTTCTGCTGGCACAGCTCCTGCCTTGAATGGCAGTGCGGTTCCGATTGAGCCCACTGGTTCACTGCCCGCAATCGCGCCACCTCCGGTAAGCGCGCCAGTAGTCTCAAAGCCGGTATCGAACGCGCCAGTCCGCGTCGGGGGCAGGATTCTGCCGCCTCGGCTGGTATCTTCCGTCCTGCCGATCTATCCGGAGATTGCGCAGCAAGCGCGCGTCTCTGGCACCGTGGTAATCGACGCTACGATCGATAAAGCAGGCAACGTGGCGAAAATGCGGGTTATTTCCGGGCCGGAATTGCTCCGTGACGCTGCGCTGAGTGCTCTTCGGCGATGGAAATACGAGCCTTCCAAGCTCAACGGGCAGCCGATCTCGGTTGAAATGGTTGTCTCCATTCAGTTCCATTAGCTCTCGTTGAACCATCCTCCATTCACTGTGATTGCCACGTTTTGCGGCGGTTGCTTTTTTTTGCGCCCTGGCATCCAATGAGCTTGTCGCGGCGCGCGTGCACGCCGCTTTCTCATTCGCGTTGCCAGTCCGTGAAAGCTCCGCTCGCCACAGTGGGCATCAGAGATTGGGGGTGCAATATGCGGGAAGCAGTGATCGTGAGTTCCGTGCGCACGGCGGTTGGAAAGGCACCCAAGGGAGCCCTGCGCGCTACCCGTCCGGATGATTTGGCGGCTCTGGCGATCAAGCAAGCGATCGCACGCGTAAAGGATCTCGACGCCAAAGATATCGACGACGTAGTGATCGGCTGCGCCATGCCAGAAGCCGAGCAAGGCATGAACATAGCGCGCATCGCGTCGCTGCGCGCAGGCGTGCCGGTCAGCACTTCGGCCATGACGATCAACCGCTTCTGCTCCTCGGGATTGCAGGCGATCGCCATCGCCGCGCAGCAAATCATGGCCGGGCAGGCTGAAATTGTGCTCGCGGGCGGCGTCGACTCGATGAGCATGGTGCCCATGGGCGGCCACAAAGTCTCGCCGAATCCCTGGCTGATGGACCACCACCCGGACACGTATATCAACATGGGTTTGACCGCCGAAAATCTGGCGCGCAAATACTCGATCAGCCGCGAGCAGGCCGACGAATTTTCTCTGGCGAGCCACAAGAAGGCGCTCGCCGCCATTGCCGGCGGCCGGTTCAATGACGAAATTGTTCCCGTCGAAGTGCGGTATTCGGTTTTGGAAGCGAGCGCCAGTGGCTTGCCGAGCAGGGGCAAACCGAAAACGGTGGAATTCACGTTCGATACGGACGAAGGTCCCCGCGCCGATACGTCGATGGAGGC
>JASHWB010000354.1 GCA_030044295.1 Candidatus Acidiferrales bacterium | reverse complement strand
TCCCCTTGTTGCGTAGGGCGGCTACCCAGCCAGCTCTACGCACTATCATTTAGATGTGCCCACAACGCGTGGGATTCTTGCCCTTTTTGCCGTCTCGTATACCGTAACGTACGCCCCCGCGGAAGCCTTCCACGAAAAGTCCTTGACCATGGCGTTGGCCTGCAAGGCACGCCAGGCAGACTGATCGCGAAAGAGCTTCAGCGCCCCGCGGACGCAGTCCAAAAGGGCCGCGCCCTGATACATCTGAAACTTGAAGCCAGTGCCCTGCTGCGTCTGCGCATCGAACGGCTGTATCGTATCATCCAGGCCGCCGGTGGCGCGCACGATGGGCGCCGTCCCGTAACGCAAACTGTAAATCTGGTTCAGGCCACAAGGCTCGTAGCGCGAAGGCATCAGGAACATGTCCGCGCCGGCCTCAATCTTGTGCGCGAGCGTGTTATCGTACCCGATTTTTGCGCCGATGCGAGCGGGATATTTGTCCGCGAGCTTCTTAAAAAGATTTTCGTATTTCGCCTCGCCGGTGCCCAGGACGGCTAGTGCAAGGTTTTCACTGGCCAGCTCTGCGGATATTTCCGCGATCAGGTCGAAACCTTTTTGGTCCACGAAACGCGAGACGATGCCGATCAGAGGACGGTCCATATTCTCTTCAGGCAGGTGAAATGTGTCGAGGAGATCCTTCTTACATGCTCTTTTGCCATCGAGATTGTGGACGGAATAATTCTGGGCGATGAGCGTATCGACTTCAGGGCTCCAGATGGCGTAATCGACGCCATTCAAAATGCCCACAAGGCGTTCGGCGCGATTGCGGAGAATTCCTTCGAGGCCGAAACCATATTCCGGCGTCTGAATTTCCTTGGCATAGCAGCGGCTGACGGTGGTCAGATAATCCGCGAAGATCAAGCCGCCTTTCAGGAAACTCAGATTGCCGAAAAATTCGAGCGCGTCCATGGTGAAAAGCGAATCGGGCAGGCCGCTCGAGCGCAGCGCCGCGGGAGGGAAAATTCCCTGGTACCCGAGATTGTGGATCGTCAGCACGACGGGGAGCGAACGTACGACAGGATCTTTCGCGTATTGGGTTCGCAACAGGACCGGAACAAGGGCGGTTTGCCAATCGTGGCAATGGATGACGTCGGGAAGCCAGACGCGCTTGGCGAATTCGATGGCGGCGCGGGAGAACTCGGTGAAGCGCGCGTGATTGTCGGGATAGTCGTCGTTCTTGTTGCCGTAAAGATGGGGGCGATCGAAGAATTCGGGATCATCCACGAAGAAATAGCGCACGCCGTTGTAGGAAGGGCCTTCCGCGAGCGCTGGGAAACGAAGCGCGTCACCGAGCGCAACGGTCACGCTGGAGACCAGTGTGGAAGAGATTTTGTTCCCGCGGTAGCGCGGCAGAAGGACAGCGACTTGGTGTCCCATTTCGCGAAGCGCGCGGGGAAGGCCCTCGATGACGTCCGCGAGGCCGCCAGTCTTCGAGTAAGGGAGCCCTTCGGAGGCTACGAATAGGATTTTCATCGGTACGGGAGCGAAGGAAAACGGTAACGAATGGCTTGCTGCTTCGTCAAGCGATGGCATGAGCTTGTATTCCATTGGGAAACGGACGTGAATGCGGCGTTTACGTGCCGTGGCTGAGGTTACGGTTGCGGAAGAGTTCTGTGGATGGCCCCTGGCTCAAATCCTGTACAGACCCGTTTGCCTGGAAACGCGCGAAAGCAGTTTCGGCCCCTATGACGTTTGGCAGCGCTGTTTATTATTTCTGGTATAGTCGCACAAATTTTTGAGGCGCTACGGCGGATCGCGTTGCATACTCGCTGCAATTTCAATGGGTTCGCCAATGCCGCGACCGCGTGTTATATGGTATCGCAATTGCGGAGCTCCATCGCAAGGGCAGTGTCTTTTCACCTTAACCCGAGTTGCGGATAGGCGGTTTGGAGTTGTGCCAGAGCCAGGCGTAACGGGCGGAATACGTGCAATCCAGACTGGGGGAAACGATGCGAAGAAGCACTTTAGCTTTCCTTGCTGCAATCGCCATACTGACCGTTGGAACGAGCTTTCTGGCGCCTGAGTGCGTGGCACAGAGCACCGCTTCCATCAACGGGACAGTAACAGACGCGACGGGCGCGGTGATTCCGGGCGCGACGATCACTGCCGTGAACAAAGCGACCGGAGCCGTGCGCACGGGCGTAACAAATAGTCAAGGCCTGTACAGCATTTCAAGCGTTGAGCCGGGCGTTTACGACATCACGATCGTAAAGGCAAACCTTGCTGGTCTGCGGTTCGCGAGCGTTCGTCTGACAGTGGACCAGGCGCTTACGCTGAACGCGAAGATGGAAGTTAGCCAGCAAAACGTGACGGTCGAGGTGCAGGGCTCTCAGGTAGCTCCTATCGATACGACCGATGCCCAGATATCCAGCGTGGTGGACGAAAAGCAGATTCAGGACCTGCCGTTGATCCTTCGCGATCCCTATCAACTGGTTCTATTGAGTCCCGGAACGACACAGACGAACTCCGGCCTTGGGGGCTTTTCCATTGACGGGGCCCGTGAACGCGACAACAACTTCATGCTGGACGGTGAGAACAACAATGATCCAGGAGTGCCCGGCTCGGGACTGGTCACACTAAACCCTGATACGACTCAGGAATTCCGGGTGATTACGAACAACTATCTACCGGAATTCGGCCGCAATGCGGGGTCGGTAATCGACATCGTGACGAAAAGTGGAACCAACGAGTATCACGGAGATGTCTATTATTTCGGCCGCTGGGACGCCCTGGGAGCGCGCGACTACTTCAACACGGTCGCTCTAGGATCGAAAAACCCCTACGTCCGGAACCTCTACGGTGCGTCGATAGGCGGACCGATCAAGAAGAACAAGCTGTTTTACTTCTTCAATTATGAAGGGCATCGGTGGGACACCACGACGGAAGCGAACGCGACGGTTCCCGCGCCCGGATTCAGCACTGGAATCTTCACCTATACCGATCCGCAGTCGAACGTGACTTCGAACATCAACGTGAGTACGCCGGCATCGGCCAATAATGCTTATGGACTTGCCTTGGATCCCCAGATTCAGAAGATACTCGCCTTCTACCCGTCGCCGAACGGAGCCGCTGTACTACCGGGAATCA
>JASHWB010000353.1 GCA_030044295.1 Candidatus Acidiferrales bacterium | reverse complement strand
GAAGAGATATTCGATAATTTCTTGAGTGAATTCCTTAACAGCTTTCAGCTCACGGGCGCTTCCCTGGGCAACCTTAATAATTACGATCAAACTCTGACTCTGAATTACAAGTTTTTCGTTCCCGATTACGCGAAGTCAGCCGGCAATTTGCTGATCCTTTCCCCGCGCGTGGTTGGAGATAAGTACACCAGCGACCTTGATCTGTTTACCGTGAATGGCAAACCGCGCCAGTACGCGATCGAGTTTGACGAAGCAACATTGCAAACGGACGTTTTCGATATCGCGCTGCCCGGGGGATATGTACCGGACGGGTTGCCGCAGCCTGTACAGGCGTCATGCGACTACGCGATGTACCGTAGCGATACAACCGTCAAGGATGGTGTGCTGCACTATCAGCGTACGCTCGAAATCAAGGACGTGATTGTGCCCAAGGACAAGCTTCCGGAAATTCGCACTTTCCTTCAACAAATCGCCGCCGATCAGGCCGCCGAGGCGGTACTTAAGAAGGTCACCCCATAGGTCGCCAAGCCGCCAGTTTGCCGAGACGTATCTCGTCGAGGGACCCGTCGGCCGGTTAACTTCTCTCGCTCAGGCGGTCGCGTACTCGGTCGCTGAGCACCTTGCCGTCGATGGTTTTTCCCTCGAGGCGAGTTCGCGCTGCTTTGATAACGGCTCCCATCTGCTTCAGCGAGTCGGCGCCCGTTTCGGTGATCGCGGCCTCGACAGCGTGCTTAATTTCCGAGTCGCTAGGCGCGGCGGGCAAGTACTCGTCTATGATTGCGATTTCCTTGGTTTCTTTTTCCGCCAAATCCTTGCGTCCGCCCTTTGTGAACTGATCGACCGACTCGCGCCGCTGCTTCACCATCGTTTGCAGAACTTGCAAAGATTCCAGATCGTCCAACGGGCGCACCTTTTCGACTTCCTTATTCTTCAGCGCGCTTTTCATCATGCGCAGCACGCTCAGGCGCAGGTCGTCCTTTGCCTTCATCGCGGCAGTCAAATCCGCCTGAATGCGGTCGAGATAGCTCATTCGCGTGTGTCCCTCGATTTCTTCGTGCAAGAATATCACACAGTTCGCGGTACTCTCTTTTGGACTTTGCTCTTCTCGCAGAATGCCTTGCGAGCCGCGCAGGCACAATTGACACGTCCCCCTTCACCCGATAACCTTGTGGGCCATGAAAATTATCATTGCAGATAAGATCAGTCCGCGGGGAGTCGATCTGCTCCGCGAAATACAGGGATGGAACGTCATAATTCCGACGGCCGCGTCGCTGCCCAGCGAAATTGCGGACGCAGACGCGCTGGTGGTGCGCAGCGCAACCAAGGTGACAGCTCCGCTGATTGAAGCCGCCAAGCGGCTCCGCGTGATTGGCCGCGCCGGAGTCGGGGTGGACAACGTGGACGTGGAAGCTGCGACTCACCGAGGCATTGTGGTGATGAACACGCCCGGCGGGAATGCCGTCAGCGTGGCGGAACATACGCTCGCGCTGTTGCTAGCACTGGCGCGATCCGTGCCGCAGGCGAACACCTCGATTCATGGCGGCAAATGGGAAAAGTCGTCTCTTTCGGGCACTGAGTTGCGCGGTAAAACGATTGGCCTGATCGGACTGGGCCGCGTCGGCACAGAAGTGGCGCGCCGAGCCAGCGCGCTGGAGATGAAAGTGCTCGCGTTTGACCCCTACGTCGCCCCTGCTGCTGCGCGGGAAGCCGAAGCGGATCTCGTTTCGCTCGATGATTTGCTGCGCCAATCGGACGTGATTTCGCTCCACAGCGCGCTCACTAACACGACGGAAAAAATGATCGACGCCGCGGCCATTGCAAAGATGAAGAAAGGCACGCGCATCGTCAATTGCGCTCGCGGCGAAATGATCGACGAAGTGGCGCTCGCGGAAGCGCTGCGTTCCGGCCAAATCGCCGGCGCTGCTCTTGATACGTTTGCGCAAGAGCCGCCCAAGAATTCGCCACTGATTGGGCTGCCGAACGTGGTCGCTACGCCGCATATTGCTGGTTCAACGGCCGAGGCCCAGGAGGAAGTGGGAATCGCTATCGCGCAGCAGGTGCGCGATTACCTGGCTGAAGGAGTCGTGCGCAACGCGGTGAATTTGCCTCCGATGTCTCCCGATCAGTATCGCCGCCTGCGCCCGTATCTCGAACTGGGAGAGCGGCTGGGCTCGTTCATCGCGCAGGCCGCACCTTCTCCGGCGTTCAGCCGCGTGCTGATACGCTACACCGGCGAACCAGCCGAACTTGGCTCGCATGTGATCCGCAGCGCGGTGCTGGCGGGCATCCTCAACGTGGTGCTCGACGAAAAAGTGAACCTAGTCAATTCAGCGGAGCTAGCCGCAGCCCGCGGGCTGGTGGTTGAAGAATCGACACGGCGCCGCGAGCGCGGCTTTCCGAATGCGGTTGAGGTAGCGATTGCGGATGGCGGGCGCGAGCTTTCGGTTGAGGGCTTTGTGGGCCAGGACGGCGCGCCGCGCATTCTGGCGCTTGATGGCATTAGCGTCGAGGTGCCGCTCGAAGGCACACTGCTGGTTTCGCGTAACCTTGATGTTCCCGGCGTGATCGGCCGCATCGGTACCGAGCTCGGCAATATGGGCATTAACGTGGCGACATTCGCTCTCGGTCGGCGGTCGCCAGGCGGAGGCGCCGAAGCGCTCGCACTCGTTGGCTTGGACGGCAAAATCGACGCGTCACTCGTGCAGCGCATCCGTGCTTTACCGTCTGTGACCGACGCTCGCCTTGTTCATCTTCCGGCGGCAGCGCAAGCTCGCGCCGCATCATAAACAGAAGAATGAGCACCACCGTACAGATTCGGCCGGTTCCCGTTCCTGAACCGCAGCTTACTCCGGACGAGATGATCGAGCGCGCTCGCGCATTGCGACCGCGTTTGCGGGAAGAGCAGGACGCGACCGAGGCTCGCGGGCATTATTCACCGGAGCTACATCAGGAGTTTCGCAAAGCGGGGTTTTACCGTTGCCTGCAGCCGCGCCGATTCGGCGGGTATGAGTTCGATCTCAAAACCTTCTACCGCGTTGCGATAGAGCTCGCTCGCGGCGATCCATCGACCGCATGGTGTCTGATCCTTGGCGCGGGCCATTGCTTGATGCTTGGTTCGTACTTTGATGCCGAAGCGCAGGCGGCGGGCTTTGGTCCCAATGGCGAGTTTTGCGCGCCATCGGTTGCAGCGCCTACCGGAACGGCGAAACGTGCCGGCGACGGCTGGGTCATTCACGGCACGTGGGCGTACGCCTCCGGTGCTCCCTATGCGACGCACTTCATGCCGTGCGTGACGATTCCCGACGAAAAAAACGGCCGTTCCAAGCTCGGCGTAGCGCTGATCCCACGCGCACAATGGAAAATGCTCGACGATTGGGGCGCCATTCTGGGAATGCGCGGCAGCGGCTCGAATTCGATCGTTGTCGATCAGGCCCGCGTTCCTGAGAACCACGTAATCGAGCTGGACATGCTCGACGTGGACGTTTCGAAAGGCACGCCAGGATCGCATTTGCACGGCAATCCGATGTACGCCGGCCGGTGCTCGTCGTTTTTTCACGCCGAACTCGTCTCGCTGATGACCGGGCTCGGCCTTGCAGCGCTGGACGAATATGAGTCGATCATCCGTACGAAAAACACGCTCTTCCCGCCGATCATGCTTCGCTACGAGCATCACGATTACCAGCGCGCCTTCGGCCTGGCGCTTGGATTGGTGGGAGCGGCGCGGCAGCTCGCTATCGGCGCTAGCGAACGTTACGCGGAATATTGCAGGCGGGGCTACGAAGGCGGCCAGCCGTTCCAGCTCCGCGAAGACCTGGAGCTATTCGCCATTCTGGAGCACGGCGGGCGAATGGTCTGGGAGGCCGTGGAACTCTTGTTTCGCACGTCCAGCAGCGCGGGCGCGAAAAACGGACAGCGCATGCAGCGTTACTACCGCGATATCTCCATCTATCGGGGCCATCTTTCAGCGCAATACGAAGTTGTCGCGGAACGGCTCGCGCTCGTGCACCTAGGCCTTGCGGGTCCCAACGCGAAAACGCGCCTGTCGCATCAGACGTAACGCCGCTGCCCGTAACGCGCCGAATCCAGTTCTGTGATCCCTGCAGGGACCGTATGTCCGCCAACGTCGTTTACCGGCCCGTTTAGTCGAAATCAGTGTGGAACACAGCCGAACACGTGTTTGTGGTAGCTTGGCGATCTCGATGGCAACACCCATTCCTACTCCACATTCAAGCTCGCTGAGGAGCCGTCCGCTCGGAGTCATAATTGCTGAATCGTACTTCATAACCTTGGCGGTCTTCGCTACGTTCAAAGTGATCGTGGACTTAGACGTATTTACGCGGCTTGCGCCCATACTGAATCTTCATTTTCTTCGATTCTTCGCAGGGAGCACTTCCGGATTGATTCAAGGCGTACTGAGTGTGTTCGCGGTCGTTGGGCTTCAGCGAATGCGGCCTTGGGGCCGATGGCTCGCCATCATTTTAGCTGCCACCATTGGCGTAGCCCTAATTTGGTTCTACTCGACAGTCTTGATATTTGGGCTTTGGACGTTGGTCCCGCACCATCTGTGGCCGTACGTGTCCAATGCCGTGAAACTAGGATTTGGAATTTACGTTGTTTGGTATTTATTTCAACCCGAAACGCGGCGCGAATTCCAGTCGCTCCGGCCTCGATCAGTAAAGGAAACTGAGACGAACTCCTGGTACGTTGGCTAGCCGTACATCTTGGCCCTAGGCGGCTCACAAAAATTCGACATCGCTTAGGTACAGATCAGGATCTGTACAGGCCATTTCTTGAACCTGCCTATTGGAAGGCTGTGAAGCACATGCGCGTCAGGCTTTCGTGCCGCGCATGCGCTTCGGCCAGATGCCGCTTTTCCCAGGCGAGAGTATTCCGTTCGGATCGAGCGCGTCTTTGATCGTCTCGTGCAGACGCTGCAGCGCGTGATTGTTGAACGAATACTTGCTCGAGACCATATCCATAAACGCTGTATGGGTGCGATATTCGCCCCATCCATGTTCCGCTGCCACCTGCGCCAGCTTTTCGAATACCTTCCTCGTGCGCTGGTTCTGCTCCACGTTGTGCTCGATCGGAAA
>JASHWB010000352.1 GCA_030044295.1 Candidatus Acidiferrales bacterium | reverse complement strand
GCCGAATTTTTCTCGTTCGGCACAAATGATCTTACGCAAACCACGATGGGTCTGTCGCGCGACGATGCCGGCCGCTTCCTACCCGATTATGTGGACGAGCACAAAGCAGGTATTTTCAAGGCCGATCCGTTTCAGACGCTGGACGTGGAGGGCGTCGGACTGCTGATCAAGTGGGCTATAGAGAAGGGACGTCACACGCGTCCGAAACTGAAAATTGGCATCTGCGGCGAACACGGAGGCGACGCGGAAAGCGTCAAGTTCTGCCATCAGGCAGGAATGAACTACGTCAGCGCGTCTCCATATCGCGTGCCGATTTCACGGCTCGCCGCGGCTCAAGCAGTAATTGAGGAATCGAAACAGAAGAAGAGCAGCCGCAAGAAGGCGAAAGCTTCTTAGTTACCCGGAGAAATCAGAGGCGAAGCCGCTGCGCCGTCGCGCGATGTGGTTTGGCGAGCGGCAGTCAGCTCCATCGCCGTGAACCACCGGGTCACGTCGGGATGCGCAGGAAGAAGTAGGCGCCGAGGAATGCGAAGATAGCGTCCGGAGCCCATGCCGCGAGCGTCGGCGGCAATTGGCCAATGGTGCCCATCGCTTCGAACAGTGCGGACGCGGACCAATAGACGACCGCAATCCCAACCGCCAGGGCGATACCTCCCACAGCGCCGCGCGTGCCTACGAGAAAGCCGAACGGCGCGCTTAGGAAGATGATGATCGCGGCGATCACCGGAAACGCAAATTTCTTGTTCCATTCCACGGAAAGCCGGGCGGTGTCAAATCCCGCTTGCTTCAGGCTGGCGATGTAACGCCCCAACTGTCTCCAGTTCATCTGGTAATACTGGCGCACTTCACGGCGGAAATACGACGGCGGCTCGCTCATTTCGGGAAGCGAAGTCACTTTGAACGTCTGGTATTCGGAGACCCTTCCACTCGGGTCGAAATCGCGCACCCATCCTCCGGTGAGCGCCCACGTGTTTTCCGTGGGCTCCCAAGTGGCGCGCGAGGCGTAGATTCGCCGCTTGATCTGAAATGTCTTTGGATCGAGTTCGAAAACATTCAGCCCGCCAAAGAGCTGCTGGTCAGGATCGAAGAATTCGTAATTGTAGAGCTTGTCTTCTTGCCCGGCGATCCATTCCTGCGCGGGTTGAAGGTAGGTTTGCGCGGGCCTGCCCTTGATTTCATTGCGAAGCGCGTCCTGCCGTTGATTCGCATAGGGCAGAAACGTATCGTCCAACAGAAACATCCCGCCCGCGATCAGGCAGCCACAGAGAGTTAGTGGCAGGACCAAGCGATACAGGCTAATGCCTCCGGCTTTGAACGCGATCACTTCGTTGTTTTTCGCGAGCACTCCGAGGGTCACGAGCGTGGCCACCAGGGCGGCGAGCGGCGCGAGTTGGTAGACCATCAAAGGCACGAGATAGCGAAAGTAGGAGAGCACCGTGTCGATGGCGACATGGTTGCGTGAAATATCCGCAAGTAGATCGAATAATGTGAAGGCGTCGAAAATGATCACGAATCCCGCCAGCAGGACCACGAAGTAATAGAAGAACTGCTGCAGCAGATAGACGTCGATCATCATCGGGAAGCCCATGGCACGCCCGGCCCCCACCATGCGGCGGACTCCGACGGACGTTTGCGCGAGCGACACCGGCCCGTTGGAGGCAATCCCAGCGGCGTCATTCACGGCGCGAAGGTGGCTCTGGCGATTTGCCCCCCGCGACTGTAACCAGGCCAGGACGCGGCTGGGCTTTCGGACACTCTCGATCCGGCGGAAGAGCAGCAGTCCGAGCAGCGCCATCACGATGTTTGCGCCCCAGACACCAACCCAAACGCTGATTTGCCCCTGTGCCGCCAAGTGCACGCCGTAGACGAAAAGGAAGTAGTAGCCGCCGATCAGTACTAGCGTAAGAACCAGGCCGGCGGCCCGGCCGCCTCGCCGCGGGCGAACACCAATCGGCACGCCGATCAGCGCGAAGACCAGACATGCAATGGGGAACGCGGCGCGGCGCTGCAGCTCGACACGCGCTTGAAGCGCGCTCGGTCCTCTGGCGGAAAGCAATTGCCCGATCCGGCGATCGGAGACGGGAAGCGACACGAGTTTCTGCGGGACGGCTACCTGGGAAAGATCGATGGCCAGATCGCTATCACCGAAGGTCGTGACGTCGTAACGGTCCGGGCGACGCGGATCGTATTCGTGCGTGCTGCCCTGGCCGAGATGAATTTCCAGCTGGCTACCCGGGCCGCGCATGATGGATGCGCTTTCGGCGGTGGTGACCGATGTGTTCTGCCCCTCCAACGATGCGAGAAAGACTCCGCGCCAACGAGTGGCTGCCGCAGCTACGTCTTGCACGTATAATACGACGTGCGGAAGCCGTTCATCGAAGACGCGGGGCTCGATAGCAAACGGAGCCTGCGAAATCAGGATTCGGCCTTCGATTTGCCGAACGGTTCGAAGCGCCGCCGGGCTGAGCCAATAGGTAATTGCCAGATTCGCTCCGCACGCAATCAGCGCCACGAAGCCGATGGGGACCAGCAGCCTGCGCAGACTGATTCCGCAAGCGTGCAGGGCCACGATTTCGCTATCAGCCGACAGGCGCCCGAGACCGATCAGCACGCCAACCAACACGGCCATGGGAAGAGTGACGGCCAGCACGGGAGGAATCGCGCATAGAAACAGCAGCACAACGCTGCCCGTGCTTCCTGAGTGGCCGACGAAGAGCTCCATGAAGCGCACGAGCTGCGGAATGAAGAAGACAAAGGTGAATACGACCAAGCCAAGGAAGGCGTGGGAAACTACTTCGCGGCTGATGTATCGGTCGATCAGGCGCATGGGGAGCGCGGCGTCATTCTAGCACTTAGGCGTGCTGGCCCGGAGCCAACTTAAGTGTTGGACCGCGAAAAAGCGGGCTAGAGCGTATGCGCCAGAAGCCATGACGTGTGATGCGATCCCGGCGCGCTGCGCTGGCTGCTGGAAGGGAAGGAGATGATCGCAACCGAGTGAGCCGAGTCAACGTAGCGATTCTCTGGCACATGCACCAGCCGCAATACCGCGACCCCGCCACGGGCCGTTACCTGCTGCCGTGGACGCGCCTGCACGCGCTGAAAGATTACTGGGGAATGGTGAAGATTCTCGAGGAATTCCCTCGCGTACACGTCACCTTCAATATGGTTCCTTCGCTGGTGGAACAGATCGAAGAGTATGCTGGCGGGCGGTTCAACGAGCCGTGGTTCGATACCGTGTTTTGCCGCGCCGACGCGCTTTCCTATGACCAGAAACTGTCGCTGCTGGCCAGCGGCTTCCACGTGAACGAGAATTTCCTGCAGCGCTGGCCGCGTTTCGGGGATTTGGCGGAACAGGCGCGCGCGAGCGGCACGGATTCGTGCGCCGCGCGTTGGAACGTGAGCGACTGGCGCGATCTGCAGTTGCTCTCGCAACTCGCTTGGATGGATGAAGAATACTTGACGAAGGACCCCGCCGTTCGCCAGCTCTCAGAAAAAGGCAAGGGATTCAGCGAAGACGATAAGGCCGTGCTAATGGAAAAACAGCACGAGTTGCTGGCCAACGTGTTGCCCGAGTATACCCGGGCGGCACAGCGCGGCCAAATCGAAATTTCCACGACGCCGTACTACCATCCAATTCTTCCGCTGCTTTGCGATACGGACATCGCCCGCGTCTCCAATCCGCACACGCCGCTGCCGCATCCCGCATTTCGTTATCCGGACGACGCTCGCGCTCAACTCGAGCGCGCATCCGCGTTTCACAAGAGAATTTTCGGGGCCGCTCCCATCGGCCTTTGGCCTTCGGAGGGTTCGGTCTCGGACCAGGCCCTCGATTTGGCCATCGAGCTGGGTTTTAAATGGTTCGCTACCGACGAAGGTGTGCTGGGCCGGACGCGCAACATTGGTTTTTGGCGCGATGCGAGCGGGTTTCCCGAAAACGCGCAGGAGTTGTACTCGCCCTGGCGATGCGAACGCGGCGGAGGTAGTCTGACCGGGTTTTTCCGCGATCACTACTTGTCCGACCTCGTGGGCTTCGTCTATAGCCGCATGGCCGCCGAGCCAGCCGTCGCTGATTTGCACGGCCGAATTCGCGCCATCGGCGACCGCACTCCCGGTGGCCGCACGGCGACGGTCAGCTTGATCCTCGATGGCGAAAATGCCTGGGAATATTACCCGCAGAACGGCCGCGAGTTTCTGCGCCGCCTGTACGGCCGGCTACAGGACGATCCCGACGTGAACGCGCTCACAATGAGCGAGGCAGCTCAGGCTATCGCCGATCCCCCGCGCCTCAGCGGAATTTTCCCGGCCTCCTGGATCAGCGCGAATTTCGATGTTTGGATCGGCCACGAAGAGGATGTCCGCGCCTGGGATCTGTTGCGCGACGCGCGCGACGCGTACGCTCGTGTCGTTGGCGCCGGCAGGAAGGGCGGCGACGCGCCCGCCGCTTCTCCGCGCGCGGAGCGCGCCTATGAGTCGATCCTCGCAGCGGAGGGCAGCGATTGGTGCTGGTGGTATGGCCCCGAACACGCGTCGGCCAACGACGCTGATTTCGACCGCATCTACCGCAGCCACCTCACGGAAATATATAACGCGCTCGGCGAACAGCCGCCGGATGCGCTGGCCCATCCGATCAAACGCGCCGTTGTGCGCGGACAGCAGGAGCCCGCGTCGGCGTATCTCAACGTAGCGGTCGACGGCCGCGAGAGCAATTATTTTGAATGGCTCGGCTCGGGACTTTATTCCACCGAGCGCCGCGGCGCTTCCATGCACGGCGGGCAGAACGTGCTCGGCGACTTGCGCTACGGTTTCGGGCCGACGAGTTTCTTTATTCGTCTCGATCCGCTCGCCGATTCGCTCCGCGACATAGCCCGCTTTCAGGTACGTCTCACCGTCTGGGACTCGCGCGAGACGCGCATCACGCTCAGCGTGAATGAGGGCAAGCTTTCCGATTGCGTGGTCGAACAAGCCGGCCTCTGTTTGCTTCGCCCCCAAGGACTCCTGACCGCCGCTTGCGGCAAAATTCTGGAAATCGCGCTGGCGCGCTCGCTATTCGACGTTCGTGGACGTCAGGATTTGCTGCTTAGCGTGGCCCTCTGGATTGGCGGGCTCCCGATCGATATTCTGCCAATTGAGGGAATGTTGCACGTGCCGCTCGGCGAAGAGAATTTCGCCTGGGCGCCCAAGTGATTTGAACGCCCGCTTGCGGGATATAATCGCAACTGGCGCGCCGATGAGATTGGACCTGGCCAACTCGAATCGCAACTTCAACGCGAAGGCTTTTCGCACACCTATGTTTGGCAAGATGGCCCGCATGCCTTTTATCCCGACCACACCCACGCCGGCCTGACCGCGCATGTAATCCTTGATGGCGAAATGACGCTCACGATGGGCGGCGCTTCGCAGACGTACCGCGTGGGCGACCGCTGCGACGTTCCCGCCGAAGCGGTTCACTCCGCGCGCATGGGCCCGCAGGGCTGCCGCTATCTGATTGGTGAAGAATGAGGGCGATCTATCCGCGACCGTTAAACCCCAAGGAGAGAGCGTTAGCCCAGTTTCTTCTGTCCGCGGATTTTCCAGGCTGCGACGATCTCAGGAGGCAATTAGTGTTGGCCGAAGCGGTGGCGTTGTGCGAGTGCGGTTGTGGCACGATCAGGATGCGCGTGGCAGGGAAATCGGCGCGCGCGACTTGTCGAGAGCCCGTTCCGATCGAGGCGCACGGAGCCGGGATCCAGGTACTGCTCTTCGTGCGCCGAGGTCTGCTTACCAGCCTGGAGATCGTCGACTACGGCGATGCCCGCCCATTAGCTTATCCGCTCCCTGAAAACTTGAATCTTTGGCTGCCGCCGATGGTGCAGATCGATTGAGATGGCGTGGCTCGGTCACCAGCCTTGCGGCGCAAGGGCGCGGTCGAGCAGTTCGACGACGTGCAGCACTTCTTGCCCGGTGCCGTGAATTGCCGAGCCGGCGCGAAGCTGCAAAATGCAGCCTGGATTTGCCGTCACAATAGCCTGTGCTTTTGTTTGCCGCACGGAGTCCATCTTCAGTGCCAGCAATTCCAGCGAAGCTTTTGTCTGCGTCACGTTGTAAACGCCCGCCGAGCCGCAGCACTGATCGGCGAGTGGCATTTCCACTAGCTCGACGCCAGGTACGGCGCGAATCAACGTGCGCGGCGCTTCGCGGACCTTCTGTCCGTGCGCCAGGTGGCATGAATCTTGATACGTTACGCGCAGCGGAACGGGTCGCATTGGCGCAACGAGTCCCAGGTCGTCCAGGAATTCGGAAACATCGCGCACGGTCGCGGCGAACTTCTGCGCGCGCGCATGGTTCGGATCATCCGCCGGGAAAAAATGCGCATATTCCTTGAGCGTCGATCCACAGCCCGCGGCGTTCGTGACGATCGCGTCGAAATGTCCGTCGGTGAATGCGGCGATATTCGCGCGAGCCAGCTCGCGCGCCACGTCGCGCACGCCCGCGTGAGCCGCCAGCGCTCCGCAGCAGCGCTGAGATTCCGGTACCACCACCTCGCAGCCGTTTGCCTGCAGCACGCGAATCGTCGCGCGATTCAGCTCGCTGAAAGTGACCAGTGCCACGCATCCCGCGAAAAATGCCACGCGCGCGCGGCGAGCCGTGTGCGCTGGATACAGCCGCCCGAGCTCATTGAAGAAAAAGTCTGAGTCGATTTTCGGCAGTAATCGCTCGCGCTCTCGCAAGCCGAGCAAGCGCAAAATGCCCGTTCTGCGCGCGAGCGGCGCCAACCCGCTTCGCTGATACAAACGCAAAGCGCGCGCTGCGATAGAAATGCGCCGCGGGAAAGGAAGTAATTGCCGGTAAACAAGATCGCGAATGACGCGCGAGGCGATTGGCCGGCGATAGTTCGTCTCGATCTGCGCGCGCGCGAATTCGACCAGCTTCCCGTACTCCACTCCCGATGGGCACACCGTCTCACACGCTCGGCAATCCAGGCAGCGATCGATATGTTCGACGAACGATTCGGCCAGCGCCAGCTTGCCTTCGTCGACGAGCGCGATTTGCCTGATTCGCCCACGCGGCGAATCGGCTTCTTCGTGCCACAGCCGGTACGTGGGGCAATGGTTGAGGCACAGACCGCAGTGGACGCAGCGCGAGTAATCGGCATATTCCGGTTTGTCCGCGCCTGAAAATCCGCTGCGCTTCGACTGTGCGGCCGATGGCGCAGTCTGGCGGCCTGCGTTTCCGCCGTCCGTGTGCGCTTCCGAGGAAGTGGACGACATGGCGCTAAATTCCCCCCGCGAAACGTCCGGGCGCCAAAATACCCACCGGGTCGAAAACGTTCTTCAGCTTCCGCATCTGCTCGAAATCGGCGCGCTCCGGCCCCCAGATCTTCATCGAGCTTTTCCATTCCGATGGGCACCACGGAATCGTGGCGTTCCCGCTTAAGCGAGCGCAGTCGGCCAAAACTTTTTCGCAGATTTTTTCGACGCTCAAACGCGCTTGCTCGTCGCGCGCGCTCGGCAACAGCGAGAAGTAGCTGACGCCGAGTCCTCCCACGGCAGCAGCCCATCGGACATCATTCTTCTGTGCCACGTCAGCTACGGAGGCCAAAATGCCGCCGAGTTTCGACGGCCGCACGCTCATCTTCACCACCACGGTTGCCGGCGATGACTCCAGAACGATGGGAACAAACTCCCGCAAGCGCCCGAAAGACGCGGGATTTCGGTCGTCGCCGCAAATCTCGCACCAGTCGCAGCCCGACTCTTCGGCCATGTGCTTCAACTCGCGTTCGTATCGGGCGGTCGCCGTGCCCGCGGTTGGGAATGTCGCGTGGAATGCCCATTTGCCTGGCGGCAAGCGATCGACCGGCGCAGGCCCTGCCTCGAATCGGGCGGCTACCTGGCCGGCAAGGACCTCGACTGCGCCTGGGCTCAGAATATCCATCGTGAGCAGCCGAAGCGGCGACTGCACCGCGCGCTGACGCAGGCTCAGCGCGTTTTCCGCGGAAGTGAAGCTCGCGGTGAAAACGCGTGTCGCGCTCAACGCCGGAAAAGTTCTGAAATTGAGTTTGGTGATGACGCCCAGAGTTCCCATCGCGCCGATCATCAGCTTGTGCAGATCGTACCCCGCCACGTTTTTCACCACCAGCCCGCCGCTTTTCGCATGCGCGCCTTGGCCGGTGATGAATTCCAGGCCCAGCAGAAAATCGCGCGCCGTGCCGTACGCTTGCCGCAGAGGTGAATGAACTCCCGCCGCGATCGTTCCTCCCACGGTCGCCCGGTTCAGAAAGGGAACTGCGAGCGGCAGGAATTGGCGATGCCCTGCCAGAACCCCCGCAAGCCTCTGGAGCGGGATTCCAGGCTCGACGCTCAACGTCAAATCTCCCGGATCGTACGCGAGGATGTGATCGAGCCGCGTCAGGTCCAACGCGACGTCGTATCGCGCAAGAGGAGCGCCCATGGAAAGATTGCTTCGCGCGCCGCACGGAACAACGGCCAGCTTTTCGGCTGCACAGAACTTCACGACCTCCGAGATTTCGTCGCGCGAACCGGGTTTCACGGCCGCAGCAGGGAGCATGCGATCGATTTCGTAAGCGGCCAATTGCTCCGGATCATGAATTACGTTCAGCGAGCCGGAGATGTCTGCAAGCCGCGTGGCTGTTGAGCTTGCCACCAGCGTCATGACTGCCGCGCCGATGGAGCGGCGCCTTCTCGCCGCGGTCGGGCGTAGATTTCGCCGCAGCCCTTGGAGTCAGGAAAAATCTTGCCCGGATTGAGCAGTCCTTCAGGGTTGAAGATGCCGCGCACGCTCTGCATCAAGCTGAGGTCGGCTTCGCTGAAAATCAATGGCATCAGCCGGTCTTTTTCCATTCCGACGCCGTGCTCGCCGGTAATCGATCCGCCGGCCTGCACGCAGAACGCGATGATTTCGTCGGCGGCCGCGACGGTGTCGCGAAACTGCTGTTGGTTGCGCTCGTCGAACAGGATGATCGGGTGCAGATTGCCGTCGCCCGCGTGGAATACATTCCCGATCTGCAAGTTGTACTTGCGGCTGATTTCGCCGATGCGGCGCAGTGTGGCCGGGAGCTTGGTGCGCGGAATCACGCCGTCTTGCGTATAGTAGCTGGGCGACACGCGCCCTGCTGCCCCGAATGCGTTTTTTCGCCCCTTCCACAGTAAATCGCGTTCCCGCGCGTCGCGGGCCACGCGTACTTCGCGCGCGCGATGCACGCGGCAAACGTCTTCGACTTCTGCTGCTTCGACCTCGGTCACTTCGCGCAATCCGTCCACGTCAATCAGCAGGATCGCCGCGCAATCAAGCGGAAAGCCGGCGTGAACGTAGTCTTCGACCGCGCGAATCGTCCAGCCGTCGAGCATTTCGCACGCCGCGGGAGTAATGCCGCGCGCGGTAATTTCCGCCACTGTTTCAGTGGCGTCGTCAATCGTGTCGAAAATGGCGAGCAATGTTTTCACCGCTTCGGGAAGGCGCGTGAGCTTCACGGTAATTTCGGTCACGAGGCCGAAGGTGCCTTCCGAGCCGACGAAGAGTCCGGTCAGGTCGTATCCTGGCGAGTCGAGAGCTGAATTTCCGAGATGCAGCAGCTCGCCCGTGGGAAGCACCACTTCGAGCGCAAGAACGTGGTTCGTGGTGACGCCGTAGGCCAGTGTGTGCGGCCCGCCCGAGTTTTCAGACACGTTGCCGCCAATCGTGCAGGCCTTCTGGCTGGATGGATCGGGCGCGAAATGGAGCCCCAGATGCGCCACGGCCGCGCTCAAGTCTGAATTCACCACTCCCGGCTGCACGCGCGCGATCTGGTTTTCCGCGTCGATTTCGAGAATGCGGTTCATTCGCGCGAAAGATGTCACGATGCCGCCGTGCCGCGCGATTGCGCCTCCCGAAAGGCCCGTGCCTGCTCCTCGCCCGACGAGCGGAGCCTTATGCTGCTGCGCTAGCCGGACGATTCCCTCAACATCTGCCGTGGTCCGCGGAAACACGACGCAATCGGGCCGTGCCGTTTCTACCGAACCATCGTATTCGTACAGCATCAGCTCTTCCGGCCGGTGCAGGACGGCGTCTGGGCCGAGCAGTTCCTTCAAATCATGCAGGAGCTTTGCATTCATCTTTGCGGCGCAAATCGCCTTGATTCGCGAATATCCTTCGGCACTATAGTCGCGGCGTTCAGGGGCGTCAACGAGGGGTAACCAGACGATGCGGCGCTCGCGGCATATAGCCAGCGCCGCGTGCAGTGCAGCAAATCCGGCGCCGTGGTGTATTCTGTTCAACCGCTGCGCGGCGAACTTCATCCGAGGTGGGTATTGAGCAAGCCGAAAGCCCTGGCAACACGTCCGCTGTTTCCCGCCGCGCGCGAGATATTGGACCGCAACTTCGACGTGGAATATTGGCCCGTGCAGGACAAAATACCGCGGGCGGAGTTGCTGCAACGCGTTGCTGAAAAGGACGCGCTGCTTTGCCTGCTCACGGAAAAAATCGATAGCGAACTGCTCGTTGCCGCGCCCAAGCTGCGAATTGTGTCCACGGTTTCGGTCGGATACGATCACATCGACGTGCCGGCGTGCACGCGCCGCAACGTGATGGTGACGAACACGCCTGGCGTACTCGACGAAACCACCGCCGATCTGGCCTGGGCGCTGTTGATGGCGGTTGCCCGGCGCGTGGTGGAAGGCGATGCCTGGATACGTAGCGGCACGTGGCCTGGATGGGAGCTGGATCAACTCCTTGGCGGCGATGTTTACGGCAAAACGCTTGGCGTTGTCGGATTTGGCCGCATCGGCCGTGGCGTGGCTCGCCGCGCACTGGGGTTTCAGATGCGAGTCCTGTATTTCAATCGCACGCGCGTTGCCGAGCAGACCGAGAAAGAATTGCACGCGGAATTTGTGGGCCTCGACCGGCTGCTCCGTGAATCCGATTTCGTCACGTTGCACGTGCCGCTGAGTGCCGAAACGCGCCATTTGATCTCGGCGGATGCTTTCGAAAAAATGAAACGCACGGCGTACCTGATCAACACGGCGCGCGGGCCGGTGGTGGACGAAGCGGCGCTGGCGCGGGCGCTGGAGGAAAAGAAACTCGCCGGCGCGGCCCTCGACGTCTACGAGAGCGAACCGAAAGTCTATCCCGCGCTGCTTTCGCGACGCGACGTGATTCTCGTTCCGCACATCGGCAGCGCTAGCGTCGAGACGCGGACGAAAATGGCGGTGATGGCCGCCACGAATGCCGCCGAGTTTTTCGCGGGGCGGCGCCCGCCGAACGCATTGAATGCGGACGTGCTGCACTCGTAAGATTCCTGTAGGAGGCGCAATGGCTCTGGTTACACGCAACCAAGCGAAACTGACGCTGGAAGGCGCACGCGCGGTGCTCGAAGCCGCGTGCCGCAAGGCGCTGGAGATCAACGTTCCCATGAATATCGCCGTCGTAGATGATGGCGGCCATTTACTGGCGTTTGAGCGAATGGACGGCGCGAAGCCCGCTTCGATTGCTATCTCGCTGGTAAAGGCGCAAGCCGCGGCGATGCGCCGCGCAGCCACCGGACCGGCGAAATCGGCGGATGGCGTCAATCTGCCTGTGGCGCTGGGACTGGCGATCGCGAGTCCTGCCGAACAGACGCCCGTTCGCGGCGGATTTCCGCTGATCGTTGATTCGCAGGTGATTGGCGCGATCGGCGTAAGCGCCGGAACAGAGGACCAGGACTCCGAGGTGGCCCGCGCCGGAGTGGCCGTCACCGAAAAGATGTGAAAGAAGCCGCTCAACGCATTTTCCGCAACACGCTCGCGGCAATCGATATCGCCACGACCATTGAAAAGAAGCTCGCCCGCCGCGGAAACGCGATCCACGTGCACGGCGCGGCGATCGACCTCGCGGCTTTCGAGAAGATTCTTGCCATCGCATTCGGCAAAGCCTCCGTGGCGATGGCGGAAGGGCTGGTGCACGTACTCGCGCCGGATTTTCGGCCCGAAGGGATTCTGGTTGCGCCTCGGACGCCACCGCGCGGCTTAGCCGGCTGGAAAACTTTTATCGGCGGTCATCCAACTCCGAACGAGCAAAGCTTCGCCGCCGGACGCGCGATTTTGGATCGATTGGCTCGGTGCGACGAACGCACGCTGGTCTTTTTCCTGATTTCCGGCGGTGGGTCGGCCATGATGGAGCAGCCGCTCGATGCGGCAATCACTCTCCATGACTTTCGCGCGCTGAATTCCGCGCTGGTGACCTGCGGCGCTCCTATCGAAGAAATCAACGCTGTGCGAAAGCATCTCTCCGCGGTCAAAGGCGGACGACTTGCCGCCGCCGCGCCGGGCGCGATGAAAATCACGCTGGCGGTAAGCGATGTCCGGCTGGGGCAAGAGTCGGCGCTGGCATCCGGACCAACGCTGCCTGATCCCACGACAGTCTCCGACGTGCGCCGCGTCGTCAGCGAACGCGGCCTCGCGGCGAAAGTGCCGGAGTCGATTCGCGCGGCGCTGCAGCCGAGCGCTTTGCAGGAAACTCCGAAGGCCGGCGATAGCGCTTTCGCGCGTTCGCAGTTCGTCACGCTGCTGGGCGAGCACGAATTGATGCACACCGCGCATCGCGTCTGCGAGGCCGAAGGGTACGTTTGCCTTTGCGACGATACGACCAGCGATCAGCCCATAGAAAAAGCAGCGGGCCATTTGCTGGCACAGCTGCAAGCGCTGGCGAGCGCGAATCTCGGAAACGGTGTGGCCGTGCTGGCGGACGGCGAACTGAGCAGCCCGGTGACAGGCGACGGAACCGGCGGGCGCAACGCGGCGTTCGTGCTCGAGTGCGTGGGAAAGATCGCCGGGAAGCAGATCACGGTGCTGAGCGCGGGGACGGACGGGATCGACGGGAACAGCGAGGCGGCGGGCGCGGTGGCGGACGGCGAAACGGCGGAGAGAGCGAGAGAGGCAGGGCTCGACCCGCGCGATTTTCAGCGGCGGTCGGATTCGCATACTTTTTTTTCGAAACTGGGCGACGCGATTTTTACCGGGCCCACCGGTAACAACCTGCGAGATTTGCGCATTTTGCTTTCGGCAGAACCACGGCAGCCGTAATCATTCGGCCGGGCCTCTGCTCTGGAGGACATCGAGCGCCGTTTGAATGTAGGGTTCTTCGATGGTGGTCAATTCCTGGCCGCGGAGCATGGCGCGAAGAGGACCGGCGGCGGAAGGATCGCCGCGGCGAGCAAGGGCGAGAATCGTGGCGACTTGGAGGTCAAAATACGGTTCGTGGAGATAAGAGACAAGCGCGCGGGTGATTTTCTCGTTCGATCTGTCGAGGCCCGCGAGCGAAGCGATCGCGGATTCCCGGCCAGCGAACGGTTTCCCCGGCGCGGACCAATCCAGAAGCAGCGGAACGGCGCGCGCGTCGCCAAGAGCGCCAAGGCCGGCGAGC